>CAIOSS010001312.1 GCA_903860995.1 uncultured delta proteobacterium
CATTGCTCCCCCTCTCCATTCATGGAGAGGGGGCTGGGGGGTGAGGTCGCTGAACGCGTACCAGACGCGTTGGAGAACCGCTCTAACCGTTCGATGCCGATGCGGGCAGGGGGGACGATCCGGTCGTCGCGATGCTTGGTGTCACGCACGTGGATCACCATGCGCTGGCTGTCGATGTCCGCGGCCACCAGCGCCAGCCTCTCCGAGACGCCCAATCCCGCGCCGTAGAGGAGCATGAACATCGTGCGGTCCTTGGCGTTGCGGGCGTGCGGGAGGATCGCCGCGACCAGGGCTCCCGCTGGGCACGTCGGGCTGCCGACTCCGTACCCGCACCGAGGCCATCACCTCCGGGCGCTGGAGCGTCGTCTCGAAGAGGAAGCGCAGCGGACTTGATCAGCGCCCACTACCCGTAGTCCCCGCTCCCGCGAGCGTTGGCAAGAGCTTCCGGGACGCTACCTTGGCAGCGGCAGCGCCATCGGGTACATCGACGCAGGATACGTTGACCTTGAAGGCAACGGGTGGGAGCCGACGCCCCGATCGACGGCGGGGTGACAGGGCAAGTTGCTGCTTGTGGAATGTCGTGATTCGTTGAACGGTCGAGAACGAACCGGGGCGCCTGCGTCGCGACTCACGGCGGCGAGGGCCGCACGGGTCGCAGCGTCTGGCACCACGGCCTCCGTCACCGCAGGCCGCGCTGAAGAACACCCATGCCATTCGAGGATCTTGCAGTGAAGCGTGTACTGATCGTCGAGGACGAAGCCCTCATCGCGCTCGACCTCGAGCATCGGCTGCGGCGCCTGGGCTTCGAGGTCGTGGGCGTCGCGGACCACCGCGACGAGGCGGTCGCGCTGTTCGCCGAGACGAAGCCCGACTTCGTGCTGATGGACATCTTCCTCCGTGGGCGGGAGGATGGCATCGCCACGGCGCAGGCGATCGGCGAGTCGAGTGACGTGCCGGTGATCTTCCTGACCGCGTTTGCCGACGACGCCACCATCCGTCGCGCGAGCGAGGTCTCGCCGTACGGCTACATCATCAAGCCGATCGATGAGCGGGCGCTCGTCGCGACGGTCACCATGGCCCTCGCCCGCCATCGGGCCGATCGCGGCGCCCACCTGGTGCGGTCGGCCGTCGAGGCTTCGCCGCTCGGCGTCGCCATCGTCGATGCGCGCGGCCCCGACCGGCCGGTGGTGTTCGCCAACCATGCGATCACCGCGATGAGCGCGGTGGACGTGGGCGCCCCGCTGGAGCCGGTGCCGTGTCTGCGCACGGCGGCGCCCGCGCAGGAGTCCGTGGCGCGGCTGCGCGAAGCCCTCGCGCGCCGCACGCACGCCGACGGCCTCGTCGAGGTCGACGGCGCCGACGGCCACCCCGCGTGGGTCTCGGTGAGCGTGTCGCCGCTCGCGGACTCGGACGGCAACGTGACCCACCTGCTGGTTTCGCAGCAGGACTTCTCCCTGGTCACCGGACCGGGGTCGGCGCTCGCGGCGGCCCGGCGCCTCGAGCTGGTGGGCCGGCTCACCGCCAGTCTCGCCGGCGACTTCGACCGCACCGTCAGCGAGGTCATCGCCGGCGCCGAGACGCTGCGCCTCGACTCCGAAGACCCGTGGACCCGGGCGGACCTCGACGAGATCCTGCAGTCCGCCCAGCACGCGATGCTGCTCGCGCGCCGACTGGGCGCCATGGCGTCGCAGCGCGGCGAGGTCGAAGCACCGAGCGCGGACCTGTCCTGGGTGATCGCCGAGACGCTGACCGCGATCGAGCGCGTCGGCGGCCCGACGATGCAGGTGGGGCTCGAACTCGACCCCGAGCCGATGCTGGTTGCGATGGACCCGACCGCGATCGAGGACGTGCTGCTGCGCCTCGTCGGCAGCGCGCGCGCCGCGATGCCCGAGGGCGGCTGCCTGACCATCCACACGTCGCGCGTGACCGAGCACCGGGCGGAGCGCGAGCCCTGGCAGTCGGCGCGGGTCGAGGTGACCGACACCGGCGGCGGGGCCGACCCTGCCCTCGCGCCCGGCGCGGACCTCGCCGCCACCGCGATGCTCGTCGAGTACTACGGCGGCGCGCTGCGCGTAGAGAGCCGCTACGGCATGGGCACCCGCTTCGTGCTCGACCTCCCGCTCTCCGACGAGGCCCTCGGGGCGTCCCCCGGCGGCGCGCTGCCGCGCGAGTTCGGGCGCGCGCAGGGCGAGTGGTGCCTCGTCGCCGAGGGCCGTCCCGCGCTGCGGCGCGCGTGCGCTCGCGCGCTCACCCAGGCCGGGTTCTCCGTCGTCGAGGTCTCCCGCGGTGACGCCGCGGTGCGCGAGCTCGACGCCCGCGGCGCCGCGGTGCGACTCGTCGTCGCCGGCCTCACCCTGCCGGTGATCGATGGCGCCGCGCTCGCCCTGCACGCGCAGGCCACGTCGCCCGGCGCCGCGACGATCGTCACGACCGGGCACCTCGATCGCGGCCACGACCGCGTCGGCCCGGGAGTCGCGGTGCTCTGGAAGCCCTTCAGCATGGTCACGCTCGCCCGCCGCGCCCTCGAGCTGCTGCG
>CAIOSS010001313.1 GCA_903860995.1 uncultured delta proteobacterium
GGCGACCCAGGGCACCGTGGCCTCCACGAAGCCGCGCGCCCGCAGGTCGGCCAGCACCGCGCGCGACAGCGCCGCGCCCACCCCGCGCCCCCGCGCCGCGGGCAGCACCCCGATGGGGCCGAAGGTGCCCCGATGGCAGAGGTTGCCCGAGTGCGCCGCGAAGCCCAGGACCCCGCCGCCGTCCGCGCGCGCCGCGAAGAGCCCGCCGTGCTCCCGGGCCCGCGCCGACTCCCACGCCCAGCCGTCGCCGAAGGCCGCGCGGATCGTCTCGTCCAGGTCGTCGGCGCAGCGCGCGACGCTCACGCCCGGCGCGTCGTGGGCGGCCACGTCGGTCCGCACCCGCAGGTCGACGTGCTCTCCGCGCGCCGTGAAGCCCGCTGCGGCGAAGGCGGCCAGGCGCTCCAGGTCCGCCGCGTCGACGCCGCTCTCGATGTAGTTGCCGGGCGGCCCTCCGGCGACGAGGCGGGTCGCCCCTGCGGCGAGGGCCCGCGCGCCCACCTCCGCGAGCTCGTCCGCCGCGCCCGACCACCATGCCAGCCAGGCCGTCGTGGAGCCCGGGGCGGGCCCCGCGAAGAGCGACGCGCCCACCGCCGTCAGCGCCCGCGGCGGCCGCAGCTTCTCCGCCAGCGTGACGGCGTCGATCAGCGCCACGCGTCGATGAGCACCCGCGCCACCCGCTCGGCGGCGTGGCCGTCCCAGCCCTCCACCGTGCCGCCGCGCCTGTAGCGCCCCTCCAGCACCTCCAGCACCCGCGCCCACGCGGCGTCGAGGTCGTCGCCCACGAGGGTGTTGGTGCCGTCGGTCACCGTCGCCGGGCGCTCGGTGTTACTCCGTAGCGTAAGGCACGGAACGCCCAGCGCGGTGGTCTCCTCCTGGATGCCGCCGGAGTCCGTCAGCACCAGCGCGGCGTCGGCCATGAGCCCGAGGTTCTCCCGGTAGCCCAGCGGGTCGCGCAGGTGGATGGCGCCGTGAGCGCGGAGCCGCTCGAGCAGCCCGAAGCGCTCCAGCCGCTCGCGGGTGCGCGGATGCGCCGGGAACACCACCGCCCGCTGCGCCGCCAGCCGTTCGAGCAGCGCGACGAGCGCCGTGAGCCGCGCGGGCTCGTCGACGTTGGACGGGCGGTGCAGGGTCACCAGCGCGTAGCCCCGCGGCGCGAGGCCCATCGCCGCGGGCACCCCGAGGGCGCGCGCCGCGGGGAGCTGGTGCATCAGGGTGTCGATCATCACGTTGCCGACGAAGCGCACCCGCTCGGGGGGAATCCCCTCCCGCGCCAGGTTGGCGTCGCCCGCGCGCTCGCTCGTCAGGAGCAGGTCGCAGATGGCGTCGGTGACCACCCGGTTGATCTCCTCGGGCATCGCGCGGTCGAAGGAGCGCAGCCCCGCCTCGACGTGCGCCACCGGGACACCGAGCTTCACCGCCGCGAGCGCGCAGGCCATGGTGCTGTTGACGTCGCCCACCACCACCACGCCGCGCGGCAGCGTCGCGCACCCGAGGAGGTACTCCTCGAAGGAGGCCAGCACCCGCGCGGTCTGCGCGCCGTGCGAGCCCGACCCCGCGTTGAGGTGCACGTCCGGCGCGGGCATCCCCAGCTCGCGGAAGAACACGTCGCTCATCGCGGCGTCGTAGTGCTGCCCGGTGTGCACCAGCACCCGCTCGAAGGGCGCCGCCGCCGCCGTCATCGCGCGCAGCATCGGCGCGACCTTCATGAAGTTGGGCCGCGCCCCCGCCACGAACACCACCGGACTCGATACGCTCATCGAAGCAGTCTCCCGATGCGAGGGCTCAGCCGTGGAGCCAGGACGTTCCCATGCGCTCGCGGCGGGCCCAGCGCGAGAGCACCACCAGCGACCAGTATCGCGCGTAGCTCGTCCCCGCCAGGAAGCGCTCGCGCACGCCGCGCACCGCCGCCGGGTCGAGGCCCACCTCGGGGCCGTCGGGCGCGCCGAGGTCGAGGCCCTCGCGCAGCCAGCGGTCGTAGGGCAGCCCGAAGCCGCGCTTGGGGCGGTCCCACACCTCCCGCGGCAGCGCCGGGCCCACCGCGTCGAGCAGCAGCGGCTTGTTGCGCGCGGGGTCGAGCTTCCACGCCGGGTCGATGGCCACCACCTGCTCCACCAGGTCGGCGTCGAGGAAGGGCGCCCGCAGCTCCAGCGAGTGCGCCATGCTCATCTGGTCGCCGTCGCGGAGGAGGGTGTTCTTCAGGTAGTGGGCGAGCTCGAGGCGCGACAGGCGGTCGAGCGGTGAGCGCCCGCCCACCGCGTCGATGAAGCGCGTGGGCTCGGGACGGCGCCCGCCCCGCAGCCGCTCCAGCGCCGGGTGCGCGAAGACCGAGTGCTGCGCCAGGTAGGCGCCCGCCACCGGGTCGCCCGCGCCGATCGCCGCCAGAACCTTCTCGCCCGCGTGGTCGGCCGGCACCGGCCACCGCCCCCGCAGCGCGCCCAGCGCCCGCTTCGCCAGCGCCGGGGTCGCCGTGCTCGCCGCGAGCAGCGCCCCGAACATCCGCCGCTGCTGGTAGCCCAGGAAGAGCTCGTCGGCCCCCTGGCCCGACACCGCGACCTTGATGCCCGCGCGGCGGATCGCGTCGCACACCAGGTAGGTGTTCACCCCGTCGAGGCTGGGCTGGTCCATCGCGTCGACGGCGCGCGCCACGAGCGAGCGAGCGTCGCCGACGCTCACCTCCACCTGCTGGTGCTTCGTGCGGAAGCGCTCGGCCACCAGCCGCGAGTACGGCGCCTCGCTGTACGCCGCGTCGGCGTCGCCGAACACCACGCTGAAGGTGTTGATGTTCGTCCACTTCTGCTCCGAGAGCAGCACCACGTTGGACGACGAGTCGATGCCGCCGGAGAGCAGCACCGCCACCGGCACGTCGGCGACCATCACCCGCTGCACCGCCGCCCGCAGCCGCGCGCGCACCGCCTCGACGGCGGCCTCGCGGCTCGGCGGGCCCGCCGCGTCGAGGCCCAGCAGGCTCCAGTAGCGGCGCCGCCGGAGCACGCCCTCGCGCAGCACCACCACCTCGCCCGCGGCCACCGCGCGCACGCCGCGCACGAGGGTGTAGGGGTCCGCGAGCGAGCCGAAGGTGAGGTACGCGTCGAGGCCGTCGGGGTCGATCTCGCGCTCGACCACGCCCGACGCCGTGAGGGCCCTCACCTCCGAGGCGAAGGCGAAGCGGTCGCGCCCGGCGGCGTAGTAGAGGGGTTTCTCGCCGAGGCGGTCGCGGGCGAGGGTGAGGGTGCCCTCGTCGGGGTCGTAGAGCGCGAAGGCGAACATCCCCCGGAAGCGGTCGAGGGCGGCTTCGCCCCAGCAGCGGAAGCCCGCCAGGATGACCTCGGTGTCGGTGCCGGTGGTGAAGCGCTCGCCCTCCGCGGTGAGCGCCTCGCGGAGCTCCTTGAAGTTGTAGATCTCGCCGTTGAAGACGATGACCCGGCGGCCGTCGTGGCCGAGCATGGGCTGCCGGCCGGCGTCGGAGAGGTCTTGGATGGCCAGCCGGCGGTGGCCGAGCCAGAGCGCCGCGCCGCCCGCGAGGGGGACCGTGTGCGCGCCGTCGGCGTCGGGGCCGCGGTGCGCGATCGCGTCGAGCATGGCCGTCGTCGAGACGCCCCGGAGATCACCCAGCACACCCGCGATGCCGCACACGCTCGTCGCTTCTCCTCTTAGTCCGACCGACCCGCGACCGCCCCGCGGAGCACCTCCGACAGGAACCCGAAGGTCTCTTCCGCGCAGCGGTCCCAGCTGTACGCCGCCGCGCGCTCGAAGGCCCGTTGCGCGAGCTCGGCGCGGAGTTCAGCCGACCCGACCAACGCCCGCAGCTGGCGCACCAGCGTCGACGGGTCTTCGGGGTCGAAGTACACGCCCGCGTCGCCGAGCACCTCGGGCATCGGCGCCCGCGACGAGCTCGCGATCGGCAGGCCCGCGGCCATCGCCTCGATGAGGATGTTCGGGAGGTTCTCGCAGCTCGACGCGTACACGAAGGCCTCCGCGCGCCGGTAGCTCGCGGCCACCTCCGCGTGCGGCTGCCCGCCGCGCCAGGCGAGGTACTCGCCCGCGGGGTCGTACTTCGCGAGGCGCTCGGTGAGCGCGCGCTCCGAGGCGGGGTCATCCGAGGGGCCGACGAAGTCCATCGCGATCGGGACGCCCGAAGATCGCAGCGTGTGCACCGCGTCGGCCACCGCCGCGAAGTGCTTGTAGGGCGACACCGTCGAGACGTAGAGCAGCCGCAGCGGGTCGGCGAGGGAGAGCTCGCCGGGCGGGCGCTGGGCGCGCGGCGCGACGCGCATCGAGGGGTCGACGCCGTGGGGGATGATGGTGTGCCGCCGCGGCGGGCGCGCGAGCTGGGCCAGCACCTGGTCGCGGGCGTAACGGGTGAGGAAGATCACCCCGTCGGCGCCGGTGAACTGCCGCGAC
>CAIOSS010001314.1 GCA_903860995.1 uncultured delta proteobacterium
AGGGCGAAGATGTCGGCGCGCTGGTCGACGTCCCGAGTGGATTGGATCTGCTCGGGGGCCATGTAATGGGGGGTTCCCATCATGGAGCCGGTGCGAGTGAGGGGACCGGTTGCGTCCTCGTCGGCGTCGCGGAATTTCGAGATGCCGAAATCGAGGACCTTCACGTAGTCGGGATCGCTGTCCCGGGTGATGAGGAAGAGGTTCTCGGGCTTGAGATCGCGGTGCACGATGCCCTTCTGGTGGGCGGCCTCGAGTGCGACGCAGACCTGGGAGAGTACGTGAATGGCGCGGCGCACCGTGAAGGGTCCGTCCTCGTGGAGCGCCGTGGCGAGGTCGCGCCCCTGGAGGAACTCCAACACCATGTAGAAGGAGCCATCGTCGCGGCGGGCCATGTCGAGCACATCGATGATGTGTTCATTGCCGATGGCGGCGGCGGCGGTGGCCTCACGCTGGAAGCGGGCGACGACCTCCTTGCTGCGGGTCATCTCAGGGTGAAGGCACTTGATGGCGACCCGACGGTGGGTGTGCTGATGCTCGGCCTCGAAGACGACGCCCATGCCGCCCTCGGCGAGCTGGCGGACGATGCGATAGCGGTAGTCGAAGAGGGTGCCTGGTTCCATGGGCTGGGTGCTTGGGTGGTCAGTGTTGGTGGAATCAGCCGACGACGACCGCGCCCACCGTGGAGTTGAAGCCGTTGGTCACAGCGTGCCCAAGTCGACCGCGCAGACGCTAGTGACGAGGGTATCGGTCGACCAACGCGGCACCCTGGTTGGCAGGGAAAAGCTTGAGTCTACACAACAGCCATTCACGCGATTTTCGCCCCGCTACGCATCGTCGGTCGCTCCCGACGCCCCGCCGCACGAGCTCGCTGGCATCCGAGAGGCACCGAAATCCAGCACGCGGACGATCGCCGGATGATCGAGCGCCGCGATGAGCCGCGCTTCGAGCGTGAACTTCTCGAGGAAGGCCACCCGGGTCGGGCTGCTGAACTCCACCGGTACCTTCAGCACCTTCAACGCCACGACCTTCTGCAGGGCGACGTGCGTGGCGCGATACACGATGCCGAAGCCCCCTTCGGCCACGATGGACGCCACCTCGTACTTGCCGTCGAGGGTGACTCCGAGGAGTCCAAACGTGTCGTTGATCTGAGGCATCGGCGAAAAGTCCTCCCCGGTGGAGAGTGACCCTCCGGCATCGCGCTTCACGCGCGGTCGTCGGGCGGTCACGGAGACGTGGCATCACGGGCCCGGCAGTCGCCCGGCCTCCCTCGCAGGGAACTTCATTTGAAAATCCCCTGCAAGGCGCCCTTGGAGACAGATAATTCTTCCATCACGGAATCGTCTGCGTGGGCAATATTGTTTCATTTGGACTGTATTTCCCGTGCATCCGACGATCGCGTCGGGCCGGCGGTCGTTCGCAGGGATGGCGCCGCAACCCTCGTGCGCGTTGGGAGGCGAGCGGCACTCCCATCACGAAATAGTGGAGTGATGACTGGCCTTGACGCATCGGAAAAGCCGCGCGACACCGACGCTCCGGGGCGGAGTCCGTCGGCCCCGGGCGAAGCGCTTTCCAGGGGGAATGTCAGTGACAATTGATCGATCGATGTTTCTCCATCGCGCGCGCTTCGGACGTCACGCACGCGCGGGCATCGCGCCCGATCGATGCGGGGCTCTCCCCCAGGGGGCGCGGGCGCTCGGCCTGCTCAGCGCGCTCGCGGCGCTCGCCGCGTGCACCGGGCAGAGCGTGGTGGGCGGGCCGGACGCCGGGCGCCTCGACGTGGTCCACGACGTGGTGGCGAGCAAACCGGACGTGGCGACGGCGGACGCCGCGCTGCGGTGCGCCTCCGACCAGGCCTGCGACGACGGCGTGTATTGCAACGGCGCCGAGCTCTGCCTGCCGGGACATCCGCGCGCCGACCTGCGCGGGTGCGTCCCGTCGTTGCCCGCCACGCGTTGCCTCGGCGAGCAGACGTGCGACGAGTCCCGCGCCACCTGCCTCTCGCCGTGCGGCGGCGCGACCGGCGACAGCGACCGCGACGGCCACCGCGCGGCCAACTGCGGCGGCGACGACTGCGACGACGCCGACCCCAACCGCTACCCCGGTCGCACCGAGGTGTGCGACCCGACCGACCACGACGAAGACTGCGATCCGAGCACCTTCGGCTTTCGCGACTCGGACATGGACTCGCACCCCGACGGGCGCTGCTGCAACGTCGAGACGGGCGGCGCGCGGCGCTGCGGCGACGACTGCAACGACTCGCGCCCGGACGTGCACCCGGGCCTCGCGGAGAGCTGCGACGGCGCCGACAACAACTGCAACGGCACGACCGACGAGGGCGTGCTCCGCACCTTCCGTCCCGACTTCGACGGCGACGCCTTCGGCGACCCGCGCGGGGCGAGCGTCGAGGCGTGCTTTCCGCCGCCGCGCACGGCGGAGAACGCCACCGACTGCGAAGACATGCGCGCCGACGTCCACCCGGGTGCGCCGGAAATCTGCGACGATGCCATGGTCGATGAGAACTGCGACGGCGTCGCCAACCCGGCGTCGTTGTGCGCGTGCACGGGCAATGCGAGCCGGAGGTGCGCGCTGCCCGGCGTGTGCGCCGCGGGCTCCGAGCAGTGCGTGAACGGACGCTGGGCGGGGTGTTCCATTCGCCCGCTGGCCGAGGTGTGCAACGCCCTCGACGACAACTGCGACGGCACGGTCGACGAGGGGCTCACCATCGCCTGCTACGTGGACGCCGACAACGACGGCTACGCGGCCGCGGGGGCGCGCCTCACGCAGAGCTGCCCGCTCCCGGGACGCGAGGCCGTGGGCGGCTGCCCGTCGAACCAGACCCATCGAGTTCCGTTCGGCGGCGACCTCGACTGCGCCGACGACGACGCCGCGCGCCGACCGTATGCGGCGGAGATCTGCAACGGCCGCGACGACAACTGCGACGGCGTCGTGGACGAGGGCGTGCTGCTCAACTTCTACCCCGACCGCGACGGCGACCTCTTCGGCGACGGCACCGCGCTGCCGGTGCGCGCGTGCGCGGCGCCCACGGGCTTCGCCGCCAACAACGGCGACTGCGACGACGCCCGCGCCAACCGCAACCCTGGTGCCACCGAGGTCTGCGACGGCGTCGACAACAACTGCAACGAACAGATCGACGAGGTCGGCGGGTACCTCGTCTACCGCGACGCCGACGGCGACTCCTGGGGAGACTCGACGTTGTCGCGCGCGGGCTGCGGCTCGCCGCCGACGGGCTTTGCGATCCGCGGCGGCGACTGCAACGACGCCGAGCCCGCGGTGTTTCCGGGCGCGCCGGAGGCCTGCGACAATCGCGACAACGACTGCAACGCGGCGACGCTCTACGTGGGCGACCTCGACCGCGACGGGCACGACCCGCTGAGCTGCGGCGGCAACGACTGCAACGAGGCCGACCCGACGGTGTACGGCACCGCGGCGGAGCTATGCGACCGCAGGGACAACAACTGCTCGAGCGGCGGCGGGGTCGACACGGCCGAGGACGCCGACCTCGACCTGCACGCGCCGCCCGCCAACGCCTGCGTGGGCGGTGCGTTTCCGAAAGACGACTGCGACGACCGGCGCGCGGCGACGTACCCGGGCGCCGTCGAGGCGTGCAACGGCATCGACGACAACTGCAACGGGGTCATCGACGAACTGCCGGCGTCGGCGGTGGCCTGCGGCTTCACGAACTCCGTGACGACCTGCGCCTCGGCGGCGTGCCGGCTGCTGTCGTGCGTGACGCCGTTCCTCGACTGCGACCGCACCGACGCCAACGGGTGCGAGGTCGATCCGCGCTCCAACCGGCTGAACTGCGGCGCCTGCGGGTACAACTGCGTGGGCGCGGCGGGGTCGGTGTTCTGCAACGGCGGCGTCTGCGCGACGTGCCCGGCGGGCTTCGGCGACTGCGACGGCAACGCGGCCAACGGGTGCGAGGTCAACCTCGGGACGAGCAACGCCCACTGCGGCGCGTGCGGGCGGACGTGCGCCATCGCCAACGGCAGCGGCGCGTGCGTGGCCGGGGCGTGCACCGTGACGGCGTGCAACGCGGGCTACGGCGACTGCGACGCGACGGCGAGCAACGGCTGCGAGAGCGCCTTCGCGACGTCCATCGCGAACTGCGGGCGCTGCGGCAACACGTGCCTGGTGGCGGCCAACGCGACGCCAAGCTGCCTGACCGGCGTGTGCGGCGCAGGGGCTTGCGCGGGCGGGTACCACCTGTGCGGGACGCAGTGCCTGCCCAATGACAGCATCTTCAGTTGCGGGACGTCGTGCGCGGCGTGCCCGGGGGCGAGCAACGGGACGGCGTCGTGCAACGGGACGACGTGCGCGGTGCGGTGTCTGCCGGGGACGGGGGACTGCGACGGCGTGCTGGTCAATGGGTGCGAGACGACACTGGCGCCGGGGCAGCAGTGTTGTGCGGGCAGGGCCTGCAGTGGGAGGTGCGTTGCGGGGGGGTGTTTGGAGCCGACGGAGCTGGTGGTCACATGGGCCGTCACCTGCGGGTTGTTTTCTGATCATGCGTTACGCTGCAGTAACACGACGTTCTCGCGAGATGACGTGCAACGAGCGATGATGTCAGTAGTGCCCAATGGAAACTATTTATCCTATAGTTTCGTGTTTTCACGCTTCTCAGATGGTAGCCTGAGCGCGGCAGCGCGATACGGAGAA
>CAIOSS010001315.1 GCA_903860995.1 uncultured delta proteobacterium
GAAGATCACCAGGCCGCAAGCGAGGGTGACGTTGAAGTTGCTCGTCGGCGGCGCGAAGCCGGGGATGAGCCCGAGGGCGTTGGAGAAGAAGATCAGCAGGGCGCAGGTGCCGATGATCGGGAGGAAGTGCCGCGCCTCCTTCTTGCCGAGGACGTCCGCGAGGAGGTCATAGAAGGTCTCGACGAAGCTCTCGGTGAACGAGGCGACGGTGAGCGACCCCTCGGGCACGACGGCCTCGGAGGTCTTGGTGATGCGTGCGCGGGTGACGACCACGAAGACCGCGATGAGCAGCACCACGAAGAGCGCGATCGTGGTGTACTCGAGCGTCACCGGCGTGTTGGCGGGGTAGCTGAAGTGGTTCGGGAGCTCCTGCGCTGGAGAGCCATCGGCGCAGACGCCGCCGGCCATCATCTCCACCTGCCGGCCCTCGGCGTTGACGCAGCCGTAGTGGTTGAACATGGCCCAGAGCGCGCGGAAATTCGGCAGCGCCAGGAGGTACGTGAACCATGACGTGTGGTCGGGCATCAGCGCTTTCCTTCGTCGGAGTCGGAGGAGACAGAATCTTCGGCGGGCTTCGGGCTGACGGCGTCCCAGAGGCCGCCGCCGGCGATGGCCACGACCACCGCGGTGATGCCCGCCATGAAGCTCCCACCGTGGACCCATGATCGCGAGATCAGCAGGCCCACGCCCAGGAACAGTGCGGCGGTCTTCGCCAGCAGCAAGGCCATCGCCACGCCTTTGCCGGCGGCGACCTTCGGGTCGATGAGCCGGGTCACGACGCGGGCCAGCACGTACAGGTTGAGCACCCCGACGGCGGTGCCGATGACCGAGGAGAGCGCGCCCTTCGCGCCAAACTGGTGCTCCATGGCCACCGCGCTCACGAGGCCCGCCGCGAGCGCCACGAGGCCGATGCGGCGCGCGAGGGCGCCGTCGGGTCCGTTGGACTCCTCCGGGGCGGCGCTGTTCTCGGTGTCGGGGTGGCTCACAGGGTGCTCGGGGGCTCTACTTCGGATCGCTGTCTTTGGGGTCGCCGGGTTTCGGGTCGTCGCGGGTAGCGAAGCGGTACATCGATCGGAACCCGGCCGCCGCCCCGATCGCGAAGCCCACCAGCAGGAAGGTCTGCCCGGTGTGATAGCGGGCATCGATCCAGCGACCGAGCGCCGCCATTACCACGATCGAGATGACGAACTCGAGTCCGAGCGAGAGGCCGGCCATGTCACGGAGGGGGAGCTTCATAGGATCCGCTCGGCTCTCCTGTGGCGCGGCGACGGCCTGATCAAGGCGTCCAAATCGGCGCGCTTCTATCACCGCGCACTTTGCCGGGTCAAGGCGCGGGCGCGACCCGCGGAGGGAGCCTCAGGGGTCGTCGTGCTCCGGGAGCTGCAACACCCCCGGGTGCAGGTGCTCGTACGCTGCCCTCGCGCGCATGGGCCCCACCTTCGGCACCGCGGCGATCTCCGCGTAGGTCGCCTCGGCCACGCCCGCCACGCTCCCGAACTTCCTCAGCAGCGCCCTCGCCGCGACCGGCCCGAGGCCCGGCAGCCCGTCGAGCTCGCTGCGCAGACGCTTCTTATGGTGCAGCGCCTCGCGGGTCTTGTTGGCGAATCGGTGGGCCTCGTCGCGCGCCCGCGCCAGCAGCACCAGCGCCGGGCCGTTGTCGCGGATGGTCACCGGGTTCTTGCGACCCGGCTGGTACACCCGGTCGACCACCTTCTCGCCGAGCACGTTCTCCCGCTCCTTGGCGAGCGAGCACACCGGCATGTCGGTGATCCCGAGCTCCTGGAGCACCGTCACGGCGATGTTGAGCTGCCCCCTCCCCCCGTCGACCACGAAGAGGTCGGGAAGCTCCCAGCCCTGCTCCTTGTCCCTTCCGCGGCGGAAGCGCCGGGAGAGCACCTCATACATGGCCCGGTAATCGTCGCCGGTGTTCTCCGTGCGCACGTGGAAGCCCTTGTACCCTCGCTTGTAGGCCACGCCGTCGAGCAGGCACACCACCGCGCCGACGGTCTCCGAGCCCGCGTGGTGCGAGATGTCCACGCACTCGATGGTGCGCGGCGGCTCCTCCAGGTCGAGCGCGCGGGCCAGGGCCTCCGCCTGCCCCCCGGCGCTCGCGACCGCCATGCGCTTCTCGCGGAAGGCGTGCCGGGCGTTCTCCATCGCCATGGCCAGCAGCGGCGCGGCGCTCCCCTCGCCGGGCTCCGGCTTCACCAGGATGCGCACCTCCTTGCCGCGCAGCTCGGTGAGCCACTCGGCGACGCCCGCGCTGCCCTCGGGTTCGAGCGGCAGCACCACCTCGTCTGGGATGGTCGCCCCCTCCCCCGCGTAGCGCCCGGTGAGCACCTGCGAGACGAGCTCGTCGTCGGGCAGCTCGGCCCGGCCGAACACCAGCGACTGGGTGTCCCGCACGAAGCCGTTGCGCACCAGCAGCAGCGTGACGACCACCCCGTCGCCCTCGCGGTAGAGCCCCACGATGTCGCGGTCGACGTCGCTCACCTCCGCCACGCGCTGCGTCTCGGTGACCGCCGCCACGGCCGTGATCTGGTCGCGCAGCCGCGCCGCGCGCTCGAACTCCGTCGCTGCCGAGGCCGCGCGCATCTCCGCCTCGAGCGTCGCCACGAGCTCGCGCGTGCGCCCCCCGAGGAACATCTCCACGTACTCCACCTGCGCGGCGTACTCCGCCGGGGCGACGGGCAGCACGCACGGCGCCCCGCAGCGCTTGATCTGGTACTCGAGGCACGGCCGGGTGCGCGACGCGAACTCCTCGTTGTCGCAGGTGCGCAGCTGGAAGTGCCGGTTGATGGTCTTGAGCGTGCGCCGCGCCTCGGTCGCGCTCGGGTACGGCCCGAAGTACACCGCGCCGTCGACCCGCGGGCGCCGCACGACCTCCAGCCGCGGCCACGCGACGCGCTTGTCGAGGCGCACGGAGAGGTAATCCTTGTCGTCCCGTAGCCGAACGTTGTACCGCGGCCGGTGCTGCTTGATGAGGGAGTTCTCGAGCAGCACGGCCTCCTTCTCGGTGGCGGTGACGACGGTCTCGATGTCGCCCAGCACGCGGTCGAGCAGCGGGATGAAATAGCGGTAGTCCGAGCTGTTGGCCTGGAAGTAATGCCGCACCCGCTGGCGCAGCGAGCGCGCCTTGCCGACGTAGACCACCACCCCCTTCTTGTTCTTGAACAGGTAGCAGCCGGGGGACGTGGGCAGCGTGTCGAGCCGTGCCCGGAGCTCTTCCTCTCGCATCAGGCCGCGGAGTCTACGGTCCGCGGCGGCCGCGGTCGATCGCGGGCGCGACGGGGTTTTATCGCCGCGGGCTCTCTGGCATCCTGCGCCGCAATGTCCACCGTCCGCGCGTCGTCCCTCGTGTTGTCCCTGGCGCTCGTCGCCGCCTGCTCGTCGCGGCCGCCGCCCCGCCCCGTCACCGTATTGCGCCCGCCAGACCCCATCGCGCTGACCCTCCCCGAGGTTCGCGTCTCCCACGCCGCGTGGGCGGCCCCGACGCCGCCGCCCATCATGGCCCCTACGTCGCGACGCACCCCGCGCCGCAGCGCGATGACCCTCGAGATGGCCCTGCCCGTGCTCGTGTCCACCAACGAGCCTGTGCGCGCCTGCTACAAGGCCTTCCTGGCGTTCTCGCCGCAGGCGGGCGGCTCCATCGTCACGCTCATCACCGTCGGCGGCAACGGCGCCGTCAGCGACGTCGAGACCATCGGCACGCCCGACCCCTCCCTCGCCATCATGTCGCAGTGCGTGCTCACTGCCCTCCGCACCCGGCGCTTCCCTGCGGTGGGCGCGCCGACGCTGATGTCCTTCCCCTTCAGCTTCCGCAGCGGCGAGATCAACGGGCAGACCCTCCCCTCCCCGGTGCTTCCGGCGCCGCGGCCCAACGAGATGCAGGTGCCCAACTCCGAGAACATCACCGTGCGCCCGTGGCGCCCGGCGCTCATCCCGGCGAGCGCCTCGGCCCCGCTGATGACCCGCGAGCTCGTCGACGCCGTGGTGCCCGACGTGCAGTCCCTCGCCGACACCTGCTACGCCGCCACGCTCGTGATGAACCCCTCCGCGGCGGGCGACTTCACCCTCCGGGTCGCGGTCGAGCCCTCGGGCAACGTCAACCGGCTCGACATCACTCCCCCGGAGTTTCCGTCGCCGATGCGCGACTGCGTGGTCACCCTCGGGCGGCAGCTGCACTTCCACCCCAGCCTCACCGGGGCGATCGTGACGATCCCCGTCTCGCTCCACCTCGTCGAGGCCGACGCCACCGCCACCGCCACCGCCGGCGGCCTCGTGCCCGTCGCCCGCTGACCCCCCGCTCAGCCCCGCAGCAGGCGGTACGCCGCGATCACCGCGCGCAGCCGGTCGACCCGGGCGCGCGAGTCGTCGTGCGGGTGCCGGTCGGGGTGCAGCGCGAGCACGAGCTCCTGGAAGCGCCGACGCAGGGGGGCCGCCCCGGGGTCGCGCTCGAAGCCCAGCGCCGCGAGGGCCTCGACGCGCGCCGGGTCGGCCGCGCTGCGCCCATGGTCCCGCCGCCGCGGCCGGCCGTGGAAGGTCTCCGTCGCCCCGAGCGGCGACTGCTCCGCGGCCCCCTCGGGCAGCGCCCGCGCCGAGCGGAACCGCAGCGCGGCGTCGCCCACCCGGTAGAGCGAGTCGAGCCGCGCGAGGCGCTGGGAGTCGAGCACACGATCGCGCGCCGCGGAGCTCACCACGCGGCGCCAGACCAGCGACTGGCCGATGCGAAACCCCCGGTCGCGCCCGACGCCCCACGCGCTCTCGACGGCCGTGCGCGAGGCGAGGCCCGCGGCGACGGCGAGGTCGCCGAAGCGGCGCGCGTCGGCGCTCGACTCGACGGCCTGCACGGCGCCGGCGCGGAGGTGGACCCGGTGCACCTGGGCGGCCTCGATGAGCTCCAGGGTGCCGGTGGCGTGCGCGCGGCGCAGGTCTGCGAGGAGGTCGCCGAGGGTGGTGTCACCGAGCCTGGAGGGGAGCGTCATCACGGCGCCCGCAGACGTAGCAGCGCGGCGGGCGCGACGCGAAGTTCGCGACGTCAGCCGCGGAGCAGGTCGACCGCTATCTTGACGACCAGGCAGATCACCACGCCGAGCACCACCCAGCGCACGAAGCGGTCGCCGCGCCGCACCGCGAGCCGCGCCCCGAAGGCCCCGCCCACGAACTGCGCGACCGCCATCGGGAGCGCGACCTCCCAGCGCACCACGCCCTGCGACGCGAAGATCGCGAGGGCGGCGAGGTTGGAGGCGAAGTTCACGACCTTGGCGTTGGCGCTCGCGCGGGCCATCGCCTCGCGCAGCCAGGTCACGTACGAGAGGATGAGGAAGGTCCCGGTGCCGGGCCCGAAGAAGCCGTCGTAGGTGCCGATGACGAGGGCGATCGCCATGGCGCGGCGCTGCGGCGAGGCGCCCGGGGGCAGCGGCTCGGCGGGCGCGGCGACGTCTCGCCGGAGCGTGAGCCGTATCGCGACGAGCACCAGCAGCACGAGCACCACGGGGCGCAGCAGGGCGCGCGGCACCTGGAGCACGAGCCACGCGCCGACGAGCGACCCGACGAAGCCGAAGAGGAAGGACGCGGCGACGCGGGTGCGGTCGATCACCCCGAGGCGCCAGTAGTTCACGAGGGCGCTGAAGCTGCCGAAGGTCGACTGGCCCTTGTTGGTGCCGAGCGCGAGCTGCGGGGGGAGCCCCGCGGCGAGCAGCGCCGGGAGGGTGATCAGCCCGCCGCCGCCCGCGATGGCGTCGACGACCCCTGCGGCGAAGGCCGCCGCGACGAGGGCGGCCGTGACCGGGAGGTCCATCGACTAGGCGAGCGGGCCGACCGCGGCGAGGAGCGAGCCGTCGGCCAGGGCGGCGTCGGCGAGGCGGAAGTCGGGCGCGAGCGCGCGGTCGGCGACGAGGGTGGGGACGAGCGCGCGCAGGTGCGCGTGGGCCGCGGCTACGCCCCGACCGGCCTTGAGGGGCAGGCGCGAGTCGA
>CAIOSS010001316.1 GCA_903860995.1 uncultured delta proteobacterium
CCGCGGGCGCGGCGCGAGACCCCGACGCCGCGGTCGCCTCGCGCGATCCGGCTGGCGGACGGCGCGCGGGCGCCGACGAGGCGCCGAGCGACGTGCCGGGCCTCGGGTTCCTCCAGCTGCGGCTCGGCGGCGGCATCGCGGGGCGGTCGTGGCGCATCCCGTTGCTGGGCGAGCGCACCACCCGCGGCTACGAGAACAACATGTTCGGCGAGCTCCAGGCCGCCGTCGCGCTGCTCTACCGATTCAACAACCAGCGCATGGGCTTCGGCGGCGAGGCCGCCATCGGCGTGCCCGTGGGGCTCTCCTCGCAGGGGCGCGACGCCGCCGGTCAGCCGGTGCCCCTCGCGAGCTCGGGGCTCGAGCTGCTTCTGGGCCTCACCTTCGCGACGCGCCCCGCGGGCGGCGGGATGATGCGCTTCAGCACGGGGATGATCCTGCAGACCTTCAGCATCGACACGGCGCGGCTGCCCCGGGAGATGCAGCTGGCGCTCACCAGCTACATCGGACTGCGCGTGGCGGGCGAGGGGATGATCCCGTTCTACGCCCGCCGCGACCTCGACGTCGGGCTGCTCTTCGGCGGCGAGCTGCGCTGGGTGGGGGTCGGGGCCGACCTCAAGGAGGCCTTCGGCGACAACCCCGGCACCACCTTCGGGCTGGGGGCGTGGTTCGGGCTGGCGACGCGCCTCGACCGCTTCGCCCCGGGGCTGGGACTGAGGCTCACGGCGGAGTTCGTGCGCTACCGCACCGCGTACGCGGGGCCCGCCGCGCTCGGCACGGCCAGCGACGTCATCGACGACTACACCCGCTTCATGCTCGGCGTGACCTACGACTTCGGGGCGGACCACCCCCGCGGGCCCGACGCCGCGAGCGAGGGCAGCTCGTTTCTCAGCCCCGCCGCCCCGAGGGCGCGCGGCGCGCCGGTGGGCGATCCGTACGGTCCGCGCTGACGCGAACGGCTCGCGGGGCTGCGGTACTGGTGGTAATCACAGCGCCGCCGCCATGACGAAGCCCACCTCCGACGAGATCCGTTCGCAGTTCCTGGAGTTCTTCAAGAGCAAGGGCCACGAGGTGGTCGCGAGCGCCGGGGTCGTCCCGCGCAACGACCCCACGCTGCTCTTCACCAACGCCGGGATGGTGCAGTTCAAGGACGCGTTCCTCGGGGAAGACCGGCGCGCCTACACCCGCGCGGCGACGAGCCAGAAGTGCGTGCGCATGAGCGGCAAGCACAACGACCTCAACAACGTCGGCAAGACCGCGCGGCACCACACCTTCTTCGAGATGCTCGGCAACTTCTCCTTCGGGGACTACTTCAAGCGCGACGCCATCGCGTACGCCTGGGAGCTGCTCACCGTCGTGTGGAAGCTCCCGAAGAGCCACCTGGTGATCACGGTCTTCGGCGGCGAGGACGGCCTGCCGGCCGACGACGAGGCGCGGGAGATCTGGAAGGAGGTCACGGGCTTCGGCGACGACCGGATCATCGGCCTCGGTCGCGCCGACAACTTCTGGACCATGGGGGACACGGGCCCCTGCGGGCCGTGCACGGAGATCCATTACTTCATGGGCCCCGGCGAGCCCGACCTCGCGGCCTTCAACGTCGTCGAGCCCGGCTACGACGGCGCCGGCTGGATGGAGATCTGGAACAACGTCTTCATGCAGTTCAACCGCGCGGTGAAGGACGGGCCGCTGGTCCCGCTGCCGGCGCAGAGCGTCGATACGGGCATGGGCCTGGAGCGCATCACCGCGGTGCTGCAGGGGGTGACGAGCAACTACGACACCGACCTGCTCCGCCCGCTGGTCGAGCGCGCCGCGGAGATCGGTGGCAAGGCCTACGGCGGCAGCGACGGCCCCTTCGACGTGGCTTGCCGGGTCATCGCCGACCACGCCCGCATGACGGCCTTCGCGCTCGCGGAGGGCATCACGCCCTCCAACAAGGACCGCGGCGCCGCGCTGCGCTCGGTGATGCGCCGAGCGATCCGCTTCGGGTACCTCCAGGGGCTTCGCGAGCCGACCTTCGATCAGGTGGTGGCGCTGGTCATCGACCGGATGGGCGGCGCGTACCCGGAGCTGTTCCAGCACCGCGAGTTCATCCTCTCCCAGTCGCGCGCGGAGGACGTGCGCTTCCGCGAGACGGTGCCGACGGGCCTGGCGCTGCTCGAGAAGTTCGAGGGCTGGCGCGCCGGGCCGCAGGGGGAGAGGGTGCTCCCGGGCGAGGTCGCGTTCGACCTGCACGCCACGTACGGCTTCCCCTACGACCTCACGATGGTCATCGGCGAGGAGTGGGGCTTCGCGGTCGACGGCGATGGCTTCGCCGAGGCGATGAAGGTTCACTCCTCGAAGTCGAGGGGCGAGGGCGACGGCGTGTCGGTCTCCGACGAGAAGCGCGTGCGGGTCGAGCACCGCGAGGCCCTCGCGAAGGTGGGCCCGGTGGACTTCGTCGGCTACGGCCAGGAGGTCGACGAGGCCCGGGTGGTGGCCCTCTTCGCGCTCGGCGACGACGGCGCCGTGACCCCGGTGGAGTCGCTCGCGACGGGTGCGCGCGGCCAGGTGGTGACCTCGCGCACGCCCTTCTACGGCGAGGCGGGCGGCCAGGTCGGCGACGTCGGCGTCATCAACGCGGGCGAGTCGACCTTCATGGTGACCGACACGCAGAAGCCGGTGCACGGCCTCGTGGTGCACGTCGGCACGGTGACCGCGGGCGGGCTCGCGATCGGCGACGCCGTGACCCTGGCGGTCGACCGCGACGCGCGGCAGGCGACGCGGCGCAACCACAGCGCGACCCACCTGCTGCACTGGGCGCTGCGCAAGGTGCTCGGCGCTCACGCGCAGCAGAAGGGCTCCAAGGTCTCCCCGGAGGGGCTGCGCTTCGACTACGCGTCGACGCGCGCGCTCACCGACGACGAGGTCGCGCGCATCGAGAATCTCGTGAACGACGAGGTGCTCGCCAACCTGCCGGTGGAGACCGAGGTCACCACGCAGAGCGAGGCGAGGGCGCGCGGGGCGATGATGATCTTCGAGGAGAAGTACGGCGACGCCGTGCGGCTGCTGCGCATCGGCCGCGAGAGCGTCGAGCTGTGCGGCGGCACCCACGCTACGCGCACCGGCGACATCGGGCTCTTCAAGGTCGTGTCGGACGCGAACGTGGGCGCTGGGGTGCGGCGCATCGAGGCGGTGACGGGCTTCGGCGCGCTGGAGCTCACCCGCAAGCTGACAAGCACGCTCCAGCGGGCGGCGGACACGCTGAAGGCCCCGGTGGCCGAGCTCGGCGCGCGGGTCGAGAAGGCCGTCGAGCGCGAGCGCGAGCTGCAGCGCGAGGTCGAGGCGCTCAAGCGCCAGCTGATGACCGGCAGCGGCGGCGGCGCGGCGGAGGTGACGTCGCTGCCCGGGGGCAACCGGCTGGTGGTGGCGCGGGCGCCGGTGGGCGACGAGAAGGGGCTGCGCGATCTGGCCGACCACCTGCGGGACAAGCACGCGCCCGCGGTGGTGGTGGTGGGCGCGACGACCCTGGAGGGCAAGGCGCTGCTGGTCGTGGCGGTCTCCAAGGAGGCCACCGGGCTTTACCAGGCGGGTAAGATCGTCGGGCAGCTGGCGGCGGTGGTGGGCGGCCGCGGCGGCGGTCGGCCGGACATGGCGAGCGCGGGTGGGCCGGACGGGGCGAAGCTCGACGAGGCTTTCGCGCGGGCCCACACGATCGTGGCGTAAATCCGGGAGTTCCGGCACCATCCGGAGGGACAGGAGCGCCGAGCCACCGCCATGGGATCTTCACTCATCCAAGCCCCTCTCCCCCGCGACGGGTCGGGGCGCGTCGACCTCGAGGCCGTCGAGCGGGCGCTCGCGGCGATCGCCGGGGCGACCCCGGTCCGGCGCGCGGTGCTGCTGCCCTCTGCTGCCCTGATCGAGCGCCTCTCCACCCTCGACGCCCCCGCAGCCTCGACCGCCAGGGTCAACGGCCACGCCGTGACGGCTCCCGCCATCGAGACCGCGACCGCGCCGATCCTGCGGGAGACCCACAGCCCTGCGACGCCCGACGAGCCCGCTGCGGCGAAGCCCCCGCCCGCGACGGATGTCCGGGGCATCGGGCGGGTGGGCCCCGCGCCGGTACGGCTCGAAGACCTCGCGGAGAAGCCCACGTCGTTTCCAGTGCCCGCGCCGGTGACACCGCAGCCTCCGCCTCCGTCCGAGCCCCCGAGCATCGAGGCCTCGGCCGAGCCCGCTGAGGTGGCGGTCTCCGATGCTGTGGTGGCGGTCTCCGATGAGGGGGACCTCGGGCC
>CAIOSS010001317.1 GCA_903860995.1 uncultured delta proteobacterium
CGCCAGCGGGACCATCGACGCCGCCTGCACCGCCGCCGCGAGCCCGAGCGCGCGCGTCTCCCGCAGGCCGCGGTGCAGCAGCCCCCCGAGCGCCGCGCCGACGATGGACGCGCCCGTGCCGTAGAGCACCACGGCGTCCTTGATGGCCTCGCGGGTCCACCCGTGGTCGACCAGCATCGGCTTGATGAGCGCCGCGGCCGTGTGCGCCCCGAGCTTGTACGTCACCGCCAGCGCCGCGACGCGCCACACGTCCCGGCCCACCACCGCGCGCAGCTGGTGCAGCAGCACCGCCCCCGTGGGCCGCGGGCGCGCCGCCGACGTGGCGTCTGCGAGCGCCGGGGCGGCGGGGTCCTGGCGCAGCGCGAAGGCGCCGAGGCCCGCCAGGAGGATGAGCCCGGCGCACGCGAGCAGCGTCGGCGCGGTGCCCCAGCGCGTCTGGTAGTGGAGCAGCGCGACGCCGCCGAGGACGATGCCCACGCGGTAGCCGGCGACCTGCGCCGTGTTGCCGTAGCCGCGGCCCTGCGCGTCGAGGGAGCGCACCGCGAAGGCGTCGACGAAGATGTCCTGCGTGGCCGCGAAGAGGGCCGAGACGAAGGTGATGCCGAACCACCAGCGCAGCCCCGTGGCGATGGGGAAGAGCGCGTACGAGGCCGTCGCGAGCGCGAGCCCGCACTGGAGCGCCAGCAGGATCTGCCGGGCGTACGGGCGCACCCTGGGGTGGTCGCCCAGGGGCGCCCAGAGGACCTTCAGCTGCCACGGTAGCTGGAGCCAGAAGACCGAGGCGATGAAGGTGCGCGAGTAGCCCATCTCGCGCAGCACCACCGGGAGGTACTCGGCGGCGAGGCCGAAGGGAATACCCTGGGCGGTATAGAGCAGCGCGAGGGCGGCGAGGACGTGGCCCCCGCGCCGGTCGACGCGCATCAGGGATGGACCCGCGCGAGGAAGGCCAGCACGGCGGCCTGGAGGCGCTCGGGCTGCTCGAGCGGCGCGGTGTGCGAGGCCCCGTCGAGGCGGAGGAACTCCGCGCCGCGGATCTGCCGGGCCATCTGTTCGGCGTAGCGCACGGGGGTGAAGGTGTCGCGCTCGCCCGCCACGACCAGCGTCGGGGCGGTGATCTCCGGCAGCAGGTCTTCGGCGGTGTGCGCCCCCGCGGCGGAGAGCATCCGGAGGAACATCCCGGGCTCGAGGCGCACCACGTGCTCGAAGTACGGCGCGAGGTCTTCGCTTCGCAGGCGCAGCGCGTCGACCTCGCCGGCCGCGCGCGCGACCCACATGGAGAGCCCCACGGGGCCGCGCGACCAGAGGGCGCGCATGAGCCCGGGGAAGCGCTGCTGGAGCTCGATGGCCTTGGGGAGCGCGACGGAGAGCAGGTCGCTGCCGTGGAAGGTGCGGGTGATGAGCCCGTAGCTGCCGCAGATGAGCACCATGCCCGCGACGGCCTCGGGGCGCTGGCGCCAGGCCTCGAGCGCCACCTGGGTGCCCATGGAGTGGGCGATGATCACCGCGCGTTTCACCCCCGCGTGGTCGAGCACCCGGTGGAGGTCGCGGGCGTGGTCTTCGACGCCGACGCGGTCGGGGTCGAGGGGCGGGCCCGAGCGGCCGTGGCCGCGGTAGTTGAAGTGCAGGACGCGGTGCGCCGGGGTGAGCCCGGGCTGCAGGTAGCGCCAGATGAAGCCCTCGCAGGCGATGCCGTCGCAGAGGATCACCGCAGGGCCGGCGCCGTCGGACTCGTAGAAGAGGCGGGTGCCGTCAGGGCCTTCGGCGAAGGTCATCGGGTGGGCTTTTTTCGGGAGGGCGCAGGAGACGGGATGGGCAACAGGTCTGCGGGGGGGAAGTCGTAGGGGAGGCTCAGTCCTCGTCGCGGCCGCGGGGGTCGTCGGCGGCTTCCATGTCGGGCACGTCATTGACCGACGGGAGCTTCCGGATGTCCTGCCGAGAGAGCTTCCAGGCGCGCTGCATGACCCAGGAGAGCGAGCGGTCGAGCCGCATGGCCTCCTGCTGGATCTCCAGCAGCATCGACTCGGGAAAGTAGAGACTCTGCTTGCGCTTGTCGCTCTGCGACATCGTTGCACCTGTTGCCGTGATCGGCGGTGTTGGGAGCGACGCTGCGATCGGCAGCTTCGTCCGGTTCGTAGGATTGTTGAGCCCACAAGCCGATACCGACCTCGGTGGGGAGGTGTCAAGCGCGGTGGAGCCCGCAGGGTGAAACCTGCGGGCACGACGGGGGGGTGGGGCGTCTATGGGGACGGGAGGGGAGCGGCGGAGGGGAGCGGGCGCAGGCTCAGGGAGCGGCGCTGGCCGAGACGCTGAGCACGTACGAGCCGATGGCGGCGAGCGGGGTCGTCGCGTCGCGGAACGCGCGGGCGCAGACGGTGTACACGCCGGCCGGCAGGTTGTTGGCGTACGGGAAGACCGCGGCGCGGGTGCCGTCGATCATGGCGCAGCGGCCGAGGGCGGAGTTGGACGAGGCGCCGCGCCAGGTCACGCCGTCGATGCCGTACAGATCGAGCGAGATGCCGCCGGGGAAGGGCGCCGGGCAGCGGCCGTTGCCGTCGCTGACGTACGCGGTGACCGAGCCGTTGGCGGGCACGGTGACCGCCACGCAGTCGACGTCGCCGAAGGGCAGCGTGGCGGTGCGGGTGGTGGTCGCGCTGATCGGCGACGCCATGACGGCCGCGGGGCTGTCGTTGGGCTCCATCTCCGCGCCGGTGGGCGCCGCGCAGGTGCCCACGTTGGAGGAGGTGGCGCCGCAGACCTGGCCCATCGGGCAACGGACGGTGCCGTTGAGGGGGTTGCACATCCCGCCGGCGGCGGCGTTGGACTGGCAGACGCCCGAGGAGAGCGCGGTGCCCGAGCAGGTGAGCCCGGCGCCGCAGGGCATGTCGCCCGCGCGGCACTCGGCGCCCGCGACGGAGCCCTCGGCGCGGCAGGTGCCGACGGTGCGGCTGCCGTCGTTGAGGACGCAGGTGAGGCCATCGGCGCAGCGGTCGACCGGGCGGGTGCAGGGCATGCCCGCCGCGACGACGTTCTGGCAGAGGCCGTTGGCCGGGGTCTCTTCGTTGCTGCAGGTCAGCGCGCCGGTGCAGGCCGCGCCGGTGCCGTTGCAGCCGCCGCCGAGGCCGCCGTCCGCGCCGCAGCGGCCGACGAAGCGGTCGCTGAGGTCGGTGAGGAAGCAGCGCGAGCCGTCGGCGCAGTCGCGGGTCTCGTCGCAGGGGCCGCCCATCGGGGAGACGTTGATGCAACGGGTGGCGGCGCCTTCACCGGGCGCGCGGCACTGGAGCATCCCGTCGCAGGCGGCGCCCATCGCGCGGCAGGCGGCGCCGGCGACGGTGCCGTTGGGACGGCAGGTGCCGATGAGGCCGCCGTGCACGGTGATGCAGGTCTCGCCCGTGGCGCAGACCACGCGGGTGGCGTCGCAGGCGCCGCCCGGGGCGGCCTGCTGCACGCAGGTCGGGGTCATGTCGGTGGCGTCGACGTCGGCCGAGCACACGAAGCCCGTGTCGCAGCGGCCGCCGGTGGCGCCCACCGCGCGGCAGGCGGCGCCGATGGCCGTGCCCGCGCGGGTGCACACGCCGCGGATGGAGAAGAGCACCGAGGAGAGGCAGGTGCTGCCGGCCTCGCAGGTGCGGAAGCCGTCGCAGGGCATCATCGCGGGGACGGTGGTCTGGCAGATGCCGCCGGCCGAGCAGACGAGGCTCCCGTCACACTCCGGGGCGCTGGTGCGGCAGACGGAGCCGGCGACCGAGCCGCGGACGCGGCAGGTGCCCATGTCCGAGCCCGGGTCGTTGCCGACGCAGGTGAGGGCCGGGGTCACGCTGGAGTCGCAGATCTGGCTGCGGCCGTCGATGCGGCAGGCGCCGCCCATGGCGACCGGGGGAAGCTCCTGGATGGTGAGCACGAAGGGACCGCGGTCGGTGGTCGCGCCGCCCGTGGCCGGGGGATAGAACCCGCCCAGCACCACGAACACCGTGCTGTTGGCCGGGAAGACCTGCGTGGTGACGCTCGACGAGACGCGCCGGTCGGCGGACGCGGCGAACTCGGGGTCGTCGTCGTTGCAGGCCGCGGCGGTGAGGTTGGTCACGCAGCGGTTGGTGACCCAGAGCACCGTGTCGAAGTTGCCGGGGGTGCCGGGGTTCGTGGTCGAGATGCGCAGCGCCGTGGGCGTCGTGCCGGTGGTGTACGAGTAGACAAGCTGGCCGCGCGAGGGCACGCAGGTGGTGTTGTTGGTCGGCGGGCGCACCGGCGAGTTGGCCATCGGGCGGGCGCCCGGGTTCTGCGCCATGAACGCGGCGGTGGTGTCCCCCATCACCCGGGCGGTGTCGCCCGAGGTGGGGCGCGCGACGGGGGTGATCGGGAGCGAGCCGCAGGTGGGGCCGGCGTCCGGGCGGTCGGCGCCGGTGTCGCGCGGCGCGTCGGTGGTGCCGCCGGTGTCGGGGGTGCCAGCGTCGACGACGGGCACGTCCATCGGGGTGCCGACGTCGGTGCCGGCGTCAGCGGGGGGAGTGACGACCGGGTCGGAACCACAGGCGCCGAGCGAGGCGCTGAGGAGCGCGATCGCGAGGTTGCGCATACGAGTCATGAAAGAATTCCTCCGTTGACGCCCAACGCCGGGGTAGTTCTGGCGGAGGGACTTTAGGGACCTGAGGCTCTCGAACGCCCGAATCGGCGCGAGCGGCCGCGTGTTCTCTCACACTGTGCGCGAGCGTCAAGGGTGCACCGCGGATGCGACACCGCGGGAGCTATCGGAGCGGGCGTGAGGGGTAGTACCCTCCCTCGCCCCTCGCGCCGACGGCCAAGGGAGTGGTCGACTCAGGAAGCGGAGCCTACGGACGTGCGAGCGAGACAGCGGTGGGTGCGGGGCGTCGGGGTGGTGGCGCTCGCGCTGGGGGCCTTCGGCGCCGGGTCGCTCCGCGGGCGCGGGGCCCACGCCGACCCCCCATCGGCCTCGCCGTACCGCAGGCTCGGGGTGCTCTCCGAGGTGCTCGCGCACATCGAGAACAGCTACGTCGACCCGGTGACCGAGGACCGCCTGCTCGACGGAGCGATCCGGGGGATGGTGGGCGCGCTCGACCCGCACAGCAGCTACCTCAACCGCGAGGAGTACGCGCTGCTCCAGAGCGACACGAGCGGGGACTTCGGCGGCGTCGGGGTGGAGATCGACGCGCGCGGCGAATACCTGATGGTGGTCGCGCCCATACCCACCTCGCCGGCCGACCGGGCGGGCGTGCGGGCGGGCGACGAGATCGTGTCCATCGAGGGCCGCGACGCGCGCGGGCTGAGCGTCGACGAGGCGGTGCGGCGGATGCGCGGCGCGGCGGGCACGCGGGTGCGGGTGGTGCTCCGGCGGCGCGGGGCGCCGGACCCGATCCGGCTGGAGCTGGTGCGGGAGATCGTGCACGTGACGAGCGTGGACTCGCAGCTGCTCCCGGAGCGCATCGGGTACGTGAACCTCAAGAGCTTCCAGGACCACGCGTCGTGGGAACTCCAGCTCGCCATCGAGCGCCTCACGACGGAGGCGGGCGGCGCGCTGCGGGGCCTCGTGCTCGACCTGCGCAACAACCCCGGGGGACTGCTCGACGAGGGCATCAGCGTGACGGATGAGTTCCTCCGCGAGGGGATCATCGTGTCGACGCGCGGGCGCAACGGCCAGGCGCAGGACGAGGCGCGGGCGCAGGGCCCCGGCACGCTGCCCGACTTCCCGATGGTGGTGCTGGTCAACGAGTACACCGCGAGCGCGGCGGAGATCGTCGCAGGCGCCCTCCAGGACCACCGCCGCGCCACCCTCGTGGGCGTGCGCACCTTCGGCAAGGGCAGCGTGCAGACGGTGATCGACCTCTCCGACGGCGGCGCGCTCAAGGTCACCATCGCGCGGTACTTCACCCCGTCGGGGCGCAGCATCCAGGCGCAGGGCATCGCGCCCGACGTGCAGGTCGAGCAGGTGGACCTCCCCGACGAGCCCGAGGCCGGTTCGTCCGCCGCGCCGGAGCGGGAGCGCGACCTGGAGCAGCACCTGCCGCACCGCGAGAGCGGCGATGCCGCGCCGCCGCCTGTGCCGGGGAGCGAGATCCGCGACCTCCAATTGCGCGTGGGGTATCAGCTGCTGCGCGGGATGATCCGCGGGCCCTCGGCGCCCGCGCCCGCGCGCCGACGCTGAGCCCCGCGCGGGGGTCGCACCGATCGACCCGGCAGTCGGGCCCGCACCTCCGCGACCACCCCGGGGATCCGGTCGCTCCACAGGCCTCGCTGCCGCATCCACTCCAGGGTGCCCCACGCCTCCGGGGCGTAGCCTGCCTGGCCCAGCAGGCGGACCCACCACAGTAAGTCCTTCACCGACTGGTCATTGCTCGCGCCGCGCCAGCGGTTCATCCACACGCGCGCGGTCGGGAGGTCGCCGCGAGACGCCGCGGTGCGGGCGAGGAAGGCGATGGGCCGAGCCCAGCCGGGCGCGAGGCGATGGGCTGCGAGGAGCGCGCGCTCGGCCTCGGCGAGCCGCCCCTGCGCCACGATCCGATGGAGAGGGTGGAGCCGTCGAGGCCCCAGAAGTCCCTGGTGAGCGCGGCGTGGAGGGCGAGGCGGCCGTTGACCGCCCGGTTGGCGACGATCGCGAAGCGGTCATCGAAGGCGAACTGATACCCGATCGTGAAGGCGTACGCGGCGAGGGCCAGGAGGGCGGCGCCCCAGGCGAGCGCGCGGTCGCGGGCGAGGGCCCCGGCAACGTGTTGAGGGTCAGTGCCAGGCGGCGGCGGCGCGCACGTCGGCACCGCTGCGGTCGTGGTCGGCGAGGAGCACGCGCGCCTGCGGGACGCACGCGGCACAGGCCTGGAAGGTGCTGCCGTGGGCGCAGCGCACGGTGGTCCACGGGGTGCCGCCGGGGCGCGGGGCGCCGTTGCGGGCGCGGAGCTCGCCGACGGTGTCGAGGTGCCGGCCGCACGCGACGCAGTGCACGTGGGACTGATCGCTGAGCCCGGGCTCGAGCTCGATGCCCTGCGCGGCGAAGCTCGTCGCGCGGCTGGTGGGGGGCTGCGGGCCGACGCCGTGGAGCGCCTGCCGGTCCTTGCGGGTCAACCGCTTCTGTCGTTGGAATGCCATCGCGCGGGACTTGAACCCATTGCGGCGCCGGGCGCAACGGCCCGCGGTATCGTGATGGGCGGAGAGCACCATGAGAACCCTGATCGTCGCCACCGACCTCGGCCCCACCTCCCAGAACGCCGTCACCTACGGCGTCGGGCTCGCCGCGACCTCGGCGCGGAGGTGCTGCTCGTGCACGCCTGGCGCCCGTCGGAGATCACCGTGATCGACACGACGCTCATCGTCCCGGGCGACCTCCAGGCCGAGCACGCCGACAACCTCCTCCGGCACCTCGAGCGCATCGCCGAGGCCTACCGCGCGGCAGGCGTGAAGGTCACCACCCGGCTGCTCGACGGCGAGCTCGCGGGGGCGGTCGCCGAGCTGGTGACCGAGACGGGGGCAGAGATGGTCGTCGTGGGCACGAGCCTGCCGCGGATGATCACGCGCATCCTGGGCAGCAGCGCCTCGGCGGTGATCCGGGCCGTGCGCTGCCCGGTGCTCGTCGTGCACGAGCCGCATGCCTGATGGGGATCTTGGGAGGGGAGCGTCGGGGCCCAGAGGCCCCAAGACGAGCGAGCGGGCGGGGCCTTAGTCCTTGATGGCCTCGGCGCCGCCGATGATCTCCATGAGCTCCTTCGTGATCGCCGCCTGGCGGGCACGGTTGTACTCAAGGGTCAGCGCGCCGATCATCTTCTTCGCGTTGTTGGTCGCGCTGTCCATCGCGGTCATGCGCGCCCCGTGCTCGCTCGCGCTGGAGTCCAGCATCGCGCGAAACACCGACACCTCGACGTACATCGGCAGCAGCCGGTCGAGCAGCGCCGCCTGCGACGGCTCGTAGATGTAGTCGCTGTTGTTCTTCCCGCCGGCCGGCGCGTTGGCGTTGGCCGCCGTCGCCGCGGGCACCGCCTCGGCCGTCGTCTCGATGGGCAGCAGCGGCAGGAAGGTCACCTTCTGCGTCATCGCGCTCTTGAACTCGTTGAAGAGCACGATCACCCGGTCGAACTCGCCCTCCACGAACTCGCGCGACACGGTGCGCGCGATCTCCGCGGCGAGCTCGGGGGTGGGCTCGCCCATCCCCGACCAGTCGTGCTTCGCATCGAAGCCGCGGCGCCTCAGGTAGTCGCGGCCCTTGCGGCCGATGGCCCCGAGGAGCACCTCGAACCCCTCGCCCTTGAGCTCGGCGATCTTGCGCTCGGCCGCGCGCTGGATGGAGCTGTTGAAGGCCCCCGCCAGGCCGCGGTCGCTGGTGAGCACGAGCAGCAGCACCCGCTTCACCGGGCGCTGCGCGAGGAGCTGGTGGGCCCCCTCGTCGTCGCCGCCCGCGCGGCCCGCGAGCGAGCGCAGCACCTCCGCTGTCTTCACGGCGTAGGGGCGCAGCGCCTTGATGCGCAGCTGCGCGCGGTTGAGCCGCGCCGCAGCGACCATCTTCATGGCGCGGGTGATCTTCTGCGTACTCTTGACCGACGTGATCCGCCGGCGGATCGACTTCAGCGAGGGCATCTCAACGCTCCAGGACGAACAATGGTTACTTGGCGTCCGCGACGAAGGTGTCGGCGAACTCCGTCAGCGCCTTGTCCAGCGGCTCGTAGAAGGGCTGGCCGTCCTTCTTCGCCGGCTTGGTCTTCGGGCTGCGCAGGGCGTCGAGCACGTCCTTGTGCTTGGCGTCGAGGTGCGCGTACATCTCGCGCTCGAAGCGCCGCGCCTGGTTGACCGGGTACTTGTCCAGGAAGCCGCGGTTGGCGGCGTACAGGATCGCGATCTGGTACTCGACCCCGAGCGGCACGTACTGGCCCTGCTTCAGGATCTCGACGAGGCGCTCGCCGCGGGCCAGCTGGTTCTGCGTGGCCTTGTCGAGGTCCGACGCGAACTGCGCAAAGGCGGCCATCTCGCGGTACTGCGCGAGCGTGAGGCGCAGCGTGCCCGCGATCGCCTTCATGAAGGGCACCTGCGCGTTGCCGCCCACGCGGGACACCGAGATGCCCACGTTGATGGCGGGGCGCACGCCCGCGAAGAAGAGGTCGGACTCGAGGAAGATCTGGCCGTCGGTGATCGAGATCACGTTGGTCGGGATGTACGCCGAGACGTCGCCCGCCTGGGTCTCGATGATCGGGAGCGCCGTGAGCGACCCGCCGGAGCTGGGCAGCCGGCCGAGCTCGAGGTCGTCGGTGAGGTGCTCCTCACAGTGGGCCTTGCCGAGCACGCCGGGGTGCACCTTGCCGTCGACGCCCATCGTGGCGTCGGTGACCGCGGTGCCCTTCTTCACGAGCACCCACTGGTCGGCCATCTTGGCCGCGCGCTCGAGCAGGCGCGAGTGGAGGTAGAACACGTCGCCGGGGTACGCCTCGCGGCCCGGCGGGCGGCGCAGCAGCAGCGAGAGCTGGCGGTACGCGACGGCCTGCTTGGAGAGGTCGTCGTACACGATGAGCCCGTGCTGGCCGTTGTCGCGGAAGTACTCGCCCATCGTCACGCCCGTGTAGGCCGAGATGAACTGGAGCGGCGCCATCTCGCTCGCGCCGCTGGTGACGACGGTGGTGTACTCCATCGCCCCCATCTCCTGGAGCTTGTTGACCACCTGGGCGACGGTCGACTGCTTCTGCCCGATGGCCACGTACACGCAGAAGACCCCTTTGCCCTTCTGGTTGACGATGGCGTCGATGGCGACGGCGGTCTTGCCGGTCTGGCGGTCGCCGATGATCAGCTCGCGCTGCCCGCGGCCGATGGGAATCATCGCGTCGATGGCCTTGATGCCCGTCTGGAGCGGCTCGTTCACGGTCTGCCGGGCGATGATGCCCGGGGCCTTGATCTCCACGCGGCGGCGGTGCGGGCTCTCGATGGGGCCCTTGCCGTCGACGGGCTGGCCGAGCGCGTTGACCACGCGGCCCACCAGGGCGGGGCCCACGGGCACGTCCATGATGCGCCCGGTGCGCTTCACGACGTCGCCCTCCTTCACCGCGCTGGCCTCGCCGAAGATGGCGACGCCGACGTTGTCTTCTTCCAGGTTGAGCACCAGCCCGTACAGCTGGTCGGGGAACTCCACGAGCTCGCCCGCCATCGCGCCTGACAGCCCGTAGATGCGGGCGATGCCGTCGCCGATGGTCAGGACGGTTCCAGTCTCCGAGACCTCGATGGTCTTCTCGTAGGTCTGGATCTGCTTCTTGATGATCTGGGAGATTTCTTCCGCGCGCAGTTGCATGGTCCGCCTCTGTCTGACTGAAAGCCCGTAGTGCGGGCCCGTTTAATTTCTCTATGCCTGGAGCGCTGTGGTCCGCAGCTCTTCGAGCCGCGTGCGCACGCTGCCGTCGTAGACCTTGTCGCCGATGCGCGTCACGACCCCGCCGATGAGCGCCGGGTCGACCTTGCGCGACAGCGTGATGGTGCGCCCGGTGAGCTTCTCCAGCACGCCGGTGAGACGGCTGTACTGCGCGTCGCTGAGCGGCACCGCGGACGTCACCTCCGCCTGCACCTTGCCCGCCTTCTCGTCGCCCAGCGCCGAGAGCGCCGCGGCCACGTCGGGGATGAGCGCGCCCTTGCGCCGGTCGGACAGCAGCATCACCACGTTGCGCGCCGTGGGCGAGAGACCCATCCGTCCGGCGATGTCGTTCATCACCGCGCGGCGGGAGTCTTCGCGAACCACCGGGTTGGCCAGCAGCCCCAGGAGTTCGGGCGAGCCCTTGAGCGTCGCGGCCAGGTCGTTGAGCTCGCGGGTGAGGGAGTCGACCTTCCCCTCCTCCACGCCGATCATGAAGATCGCCTTGGCGTAGCGCCGTGCGGTCGGTGAACTCACGCCCTCGCTCCTTCCGTGCCCGCGGCCTCGAGGCCTGTGAGGTACTCGTCCGCCAGCCGCTTGTGGTCGTCCGCGCCGATGGTCGCGCGCACCGTCGCCTCGGCCGCCGCCGTCGCCGCGACGATCGCCTCACGCCGCAGGTCTTCCCGGAGGTTCTTCAGCTCCTGGTCGATGGTGGCCGTGCCGTCGGCGCGCATGCGCTCGACCCGGGCCTTCGCGTCGGCCACGATGCGGTCGCGCTCGGCCTCGCCGGCGGACGTGAACTGCGCCTTGAGCGTGGCGATCTCGGCGTCGAGCGACCCGAGCTTCGCGGTCATCTCGGCGTGCATCGCCTGGGCCTCGTCGTGGAGGCGCTTCGCCTCGGCGATCTCGCTCTCCACCGACGCGCGCCGCGCCTGGAGCGACGGGTTGATCGACCGCGTCACGGCCATGTACCCGAGCACCAGCAGGATGGCGAAGTTGATGATCGGCCCGACGAAGGGCGGCGGGCGCGGCGAGCGCACCTCGCGGCCGTGCTCGGTGTGCACCACCTCACCGCCGACGACCGTCCAGTTGATTCCGTCGGGCCGGTGGAAGCCGCCCACCGGCTCGGCGCCGTGCTCCTGCCCCGAGGCCGCCGTACCCATCGCCATCGCCGCGGCGAGCAGCGTCACTCCGAACCAGCGCTTCACGACCGCACCTCCCGACGCAGCACCCGGGCCGCGATTCCCTGCGCCAGCTCGGGCACCAGGGCCATGACCTCGCCCTGGAGCTTCGCCCGCTGCGCGGCGATGTCCGCGCGCTGCTTCTCCACGGCCGCGTTGACCTCCTCGCGGGCCTTGCCCAGGAGCTCGACCTCGGCGCGCGCCCCTTCGGCCCGCAGGGCCTCGCGGGCCTTGGCCGCGGTCGACCGCGCGCTGGCCATCTGCTCGTCGAGGGACCCCTTGAGGGTCTTCGCCTCGGCGTCGAGCCGGGCGGCCTCGCCGCGGGCCCCGGCGGTGCCGGCCTCGCGGGCGTCGATGAGCGCCAGCATCGGCTGCCAGAGGGTCGCGCGCAGCAGGAAGAACAACGCCACCCACACGCCCAGGTTGAGCAGCAGGGTGACGTCGACGTTGATGAGCGGGCGTTCGTTGGCGACGAGCAGAGCGAGGACGTTCGGCATGCGCGGCTCCTGCGATGGCCGTCGATCCCGCAGGAAATGGAGGGAAACGACGCGCGGTGCTATTCCCCCTTGGCGGAGGTCGCGCGGCTTCTATCACCCCATCTTCGCGAGGGTCAAGGCGTGAGCGGGCTGTAAGGTCCGGCGCCCGACCGGGCAATGGCCTCAGCCGCCCTCGACGAGGTCGCGGGCGATGCGGGCGCGGAGGTTGTTGGCCACGGTGCGCGCCGCGGAGACCATCTCCCGGGAGAAAACCGACGAGGGGAACGGGAGCCGCGGGAGCGCCAGGAGGGTGAACATCATCCGGGTGCGGGGCGTCGCGCCCGGGACGCGCTCCAGGACGGTGGTGCTCTCGAAGCGCTCCATGTTGCCGTCGACCGCGTGGCCCACCAGCTCGAGGCGCCCCGGGGTGCGCCGGACGTTGACCCGCACCAGGGCCCACACCACCCCGAGCGAGCCCCGCAGCGGCACCTGCATGTACACGTCCGTGTCGGCGCGGTTGCGGCGCACCACGCGGACGTCGCGCACGTGCGGCATGAAGGTGTCGTAGCGGGGGAAGTCGGTCACCGCGCGGGACACGAGCTCGAAGGGCGCGTCGATGACGGTGTCCGAGCGCCCGCGGCGCACGCTCAGCCCGGGCACCTCCTCGGAGGTCGTCTGCACGGCCTCGGCGGGGCCCGCGTCACCCGCGGGGGCGCCCGCGTCGCCGTCGGCGAAGATCACCGAGGCGTTGGCCGCGGGTACGGGGGGCGGGGTCTGCGCGTGGGCCCGGGGCGCGACGGCGACGGCGCCGAGGCCCACCGACACGGCAGCGGCGAGGAGGGCACCGGCGGCAGCGCGGGACCGGAAGGATGCAGGGTTCATCGGTGGGTCCAACGAGGTGACGGGCACGGAGCTTCAGTGTTCGCGGCTCGGCATCTTTACGCCACCCTCGAAGTGCGCGCCCTTGTCGATGAAGACCTCCGGGGCGGAGATGTTCCCGAGTACGGTGGAGGGCGCGTAGACCTCCACCACCGCGCGCGCGGTGATGTCCCCGCGGATGGTTCCGCCCCGCACGATGAGCGTGCCCACGTCCAGGGCGC
>CAIOSS010001318.1 GCA_903860995.1 uncultured delta proteobacterium
CGCGGACTCCCACGCCGCGGCGAGGCTGGCGTGCAGGGCGCGGGTGCGCGTCGGCGAGAGGCTCCCGGCGACGGCCTCGCGCACGCGGTCGTGGTAGGGCGCGAGCAGCGCGCCGTCGGCGCCGACGGAGCGCACCAGGCTGCCCCAGCGGAGCTGCGCGAGGGTCTTGTGCGAGCGGGCGACCCCGGCGGCGCGGAAGGCGAGGGGCGCGGGGATGGTCCCGCCGGCGAGGGCGACGACCTCGACGAGGCGGCGCGCGTCGGGCCCGAGGCGGGCCACGCGGCCGAGCATCACGGCGTCGAGGGAGAGGTCGCCGTCGAGGGCCGCGCCGCCCTGCGAGGCCTCGCGCACGTGGCGGTTGAGCTCCTGCACGAAGAAGGGGTTGCCCCCGGACTCGCGCGCGATGCGCCGCACGGTCTCGGCGTCGTCGCCGCCCTCCAGCCCGGTGGCCGCGAGGCGGGCGGCGAGCTCCGGGGCGAGCGGCCCGACGGCGACCTCGCGGGTCTCCAGCCCGAGGTCGGCGTCGAGCAGGAGCCGCAGGCAGGGGCTGTCCGCGCGCCCCTCCGGGCGAAACGACACCACGAACTGCGTCGCCTCGCCGCCGCGCGCGCGGAAGAACTCCTTCAGCAGCTCTGCGCTGTCGGCGTCGGCCCACTGGAGGTCGTCGATGCAGAGCACCAGCGGGCGCTTGCGGGCGACCGTCGCGATGGCCGCGCAGAGCCCGGTCGCCGCCACGCGGCGCAGCTCCCACGGGTCGACGGCGCGCGCGGATTTCTCGTCCACGAGGTTGGCCAGCGCGGGCAGCGAGCGGAAGGCCGGGAAGAGCCGCCCGAGGGCCCCCGCGGTGGCGAAGAGCCGCCCGACGAGCCGCCCCTCGTCGACGCCGCGCAGCGCCCGCACGAGCGCGTCGATGACCCCGTCGAGGGCCTTGTAGGGCACCGACTCGCGCTCGTCGCAGCGCCCCTGCAGCACGAAGGCCCCGTCGGCGCGGGCGAGCTCGTCGACGTGGTGCTGCACCAGCGCGGACTTCCCGATGCCCGACGGGCCGGAGACCATCACCATGACGGCGCGCCCGCCCAGCGCGCAGCCGAAGCTCTCCTGGAGCACGGCGCGCTCGGGATCGCGGCCCAGCAGCGCGGCGGGCGGCGCCACCCGCGGGGGCGACGGGACGGTGGCGCTGCCGAGCGCGCGCAGCACGGCGGCGCCGTCGGGCCGGGCCCCGGGGTCGCGCGCGAGGAGCCGGGCGCAGAGGTCGGTGAGGTCGCGCGGGACGTCGGGCGAGAGCGCGGCGGGGTCGGGCGCGTCGAGGGTGGACTTCTTGGAGAGCACCACGCTGGGGGTGCCGTCGAAGGGCAGCCGGCCGGTGAGCACCTCGAAGAGCGTGACGCCGAAGCTGTACCAGTCGCTCGCGGCGTCGAGCGGGAGGTACTGCGCCTGCTCGGGGGACATGTACGCGACGGTGCCGAGGCCGTCGTTCTCGTCGGCGGCGCCCGAGGAGAGCTCCATCACCAGCCCGAAATCGAGCACGACGGCGCGGCCCGACGGGGTCACGAGGATGTTCGACGGCTTGATGTCCCGGTGCAGCTTGCCCGCCGCGTGCAGCGCCGCGATGGCCTCCGCGATCTGCCGGAACACCGACCGCACCTTGTCGACGTCCAGCAGCAGCGGCGCCGGGACGGCGCGTCGCCGCACGTCGGTGACCGAGCGGACGGACGGGCCCTCGACGGTCGGGGTCCACATGGCCGGGTCCTCTTCGGTGTCGCGCGCGCCGTGCATCTCCGTGAGCAGGTCGACCCCGTCGACGAACTCCATGGTGATGCACCAGTCCGCCCCGTCGGACACGAGCTCGTGCAGGCTCACCAGGTTGGGGTGCACCACGTCCGCCAGCGAGCGAAACTCCCGCTTCAACATCCGCAGGTGCAGCGGCGCGATGTGCCGCAGGATCTTCACCGCGACGTCCTCGCCCCGCAGCCCGTCGTGCGCGCGGTACACGTCCCCGAAGCCCCCGGCGCCCAGCCGCGCGCTGAACTCGAAGCGGTCCCTCATCGGCAGCCCGGTTGGATCCCACCCAATCATCGATGCCGCCGAAGGTACACGATCCGCGCGAAGCCCCGATGGGGGGCGCGCACGGCAAAGCTCAACCGTGGAGGCCTGGGAGCGTGCGCGCCCCGTCGAGGGTGAGCTCCCCCGCGGCGGTGCGCCGGATGCGCGCCGCGAGCGCCGGCGCACCCACCGCCGCCCCGAGGTCGTGGGCCAGCGAGCGCATGTAGGTGCCTGCCGAGCAGCGCACCCGCAG
>CAIOSS010001319.1 GCA_903860995.1 uncultured delta proteobacterium
GGTCATCAACGCCGCGGGCAAGACCGGCCGGCCCAACGTCGACTGGTGCGAGACGCACCGCGAGGCGACCTGGCGTAGCAACGTGCTCGGCGCCCTGGTGCTGGCCGAGGCCGCCGAGCAGGCGGGCGCGTACCTGCTCCACATCGGCTCGGGGTGCGTGTTCTACGGCCCCTCGCCCGCCCCCGGCGGGTGGCGCGAGGGCGACCCCGCGAACCCCATCTCATACTACAGCCGCAGCAAGTACGCGGCCGACCTGCTGCTGGCGCCGCGACCCCACGTCGCCGTCGTGCGCATCCGGATGCCGGTCGACGCCGCGGTGCATCCACGCAACCTCATCACCAAGCTCGCGGGCTACGCGCAGGTGATCGACGTGGAGAACTCCGTCACCGTCATCGACGACCTGGTGGGCGTCGTCGCTGCCCTCGCCGCGCGCCGCGCCAGCGGGGTTTTTCACGCGACCAACCCGGGCACCCTGCGGCACCGCGACCTGCTGGCGCTCTACCGCGAGGTGGTGGATCCGTCGCACCGCTGCGAGCTCATCGGCGAAGGCGAGCTGGTCGCCCGTGGCCTCGCCGCGGCGCCGCGTTCCAACTGCGTGCTGGCCTCCCCCCGGCTCGCCGAGCTGGGCCTCGCGATGCGCCCCATCGGGGTCGCGCTCGCCGACGTGATGTCCCGCTACGCCGCCGACCTCCGCGCGCGGGCGCCTCAGCCCGGCGTGTAGACGTCGCCCTCGGACACCGTGTGCAGGAAGCCGAAGCTCGGCTCGACCTTCCCGGCGCTGCTGATGAGTGCGCGCATCAGGAAGTAGTTACCGAGGCGCTCGTTGCAGAAGGCCAGCGCCCGGAGCTGCCCCGGCTCCGACGAGACCGGCCGGTGGCTCCGCAGGAACTCGAAGCTCACCCGGCGCATCTTCTCGACCACGTCGAGGAACACCGGGATGGGATAGACCCCCATCTCCACGCCACCGGGCACGAAGAGCGACGTCGCGAAGAACTCCGCGGACATCTGCCACGTCATGATCCCGAGCTCGACGGCGATGGCCGTGTAGCGCAGCAGGTCGGGCGCCCGGTGGTTGCTCGCGTACTGCGCGTACAGGTTGCCCAGCTGCACGGGCTGCGAGAGCAGGTACGGCGCCGGGACGGAGTTCTGTAGCGCGTCGACCGCGACGTCGCGCAGGGCGTCCGCGGCGACGAGGTACATCCCCGGGTAGTTCGTGGACTTCGTGCCGATGGCCTTCGGGGCGACGAACTTCCGGTACTGGAGGATCGACACCTGGTCGGCCGCGCTCCATCCGGTGCCGCTCTCGCGGAGGAGCGACTCGATGGCGAAGGTGCCCGCGCTGCCGCCGAGGAAGGGGTGCCAGGTCTCCAGCTCCGGCGCGATCTCCCCCGCGCGGATGCACCGCTGCGCTCCCCCGCGGGGCGCGTCCCCGGAGCCCAGCCAGATGACCGTGCACGCGCTCGACAGAGGGACCTCGACGGACTTGTGGGCGATGCAGAAGGTCTGGATGCTCAACGGTCGCTCCCCTCTCCTCGGACGCTGGTCGGCGCGGACGGCGCGACCGAGCGCGCGAACTCTCCCGCCATCCGATCGAAGTGCGCGGCCTCCTTCGTGTTGCCCAGTTGCCGTAGCGCGCGGGCGGCGTAGGCGTAGGGCATCTCGTAGGCGGGGCAGAGCTCCGCGGCCGCGAGGAAGCGCTGGAACCCGGCGGCCGGCTCACCCCTCGCGAGCAGCGCCGACCCGAGAGCCAGCAGCCCCTGGATCGAGCGCGGATCCCGCCGGAGCGCCTCGCCCAGGTCGGCCTCGCTCTGGAGATGACAGCCAAGGTACAGGTATGGCAGCGGGTGCTGCGGCTCCAGCGCTGCTGCGGCGCGCAGCATCTCGGTACCGCGCTTCACGTCGCCGTCCTGCCCGAGCAGCACCAGCCCGTCGTGCAGCAGCGACTCGAAGCGTGTGTGCGCGAGCACCGCGTGGCGCCCGACGACGTCCGCGCCCTCCCAGGTCGCGATGTCGGCCAGCAGTCGGGCGGGGTCGCCTGGCGCGCGGGGGGGTCGGCCCGCCTCGGCGAAGAGCTCGGCGTAGTACGCGACCCGATCGCCGGCGTGGTCGGCGAGGAGGCGACCGGACTGCACGGAGTCATAGGCACGGGCGCGCACCCGCTCGCGCTCGGCAGGGTCCGCCGCCAGGCGCTCCAGCACCGCGACGAGCTCATCGGGCGTGCGGAAGAGGAAGCCGTTGTCGCCATCGCGGACGGAGCCCAGGTAGGGCGTCAGCGATTGCACCACGGGCGCCGCACCCCAACCCGCGTACTCCAGGAACTTCACGTCCGAGCGCGAGCGATTGAAGGCCGTGTCGCCGATGGGGGCGACGCCGATGTCGAGGCCGCCGACGAAGTCGAAGTACGCCTCGATGGAGCCCGGGCTCGTGCGCCGCTTGCGGCCCTCGGGCAGCGACCCGAACAGCCGCCAGATCGCGTCGGAGCACATCAGGTGCAGCGTGACCCGCGGGTGCCGGAGCACGAAGCCCGAGAGAGCGCCCGCGACCGCGGCGATGTCCTCCAGGTGACCGCTCGACCCGCCCCAGCCGACGACGAGCTCGTCGGAGGTGACGGCGGCGCGGCGCGGCGGGAGCGCGACGACCTGGTTGGGGAAGACACGGCCTCGCGGGTTGAGGTGCCCGTAGCAGCGCATCAGCTCGTCGACGCTGTACTGCACCGCGTCGGATGACTGCGCGATCCGTCGGAACAGCCGCACGTTCTCGGGGGCCGCGAAGAAGGCCGCGACCGGGCTCCACGCGGGAACGGCGCCCATGTCGTCGTTGATCTCGAAGACCGTCAGGGCACCGGCGTCGCCTCGCCGCCGGATGATCGGGAGGAGGTCGGGGTTGCAGACGCCGTTGAGCACCACGACGTCCGCCTGCTCCAGGATCAGGTCCCGCTTCCGGTGCACCTGGTCGAGGTTGACCA
>CAIOSS010001320.1 GCA_903860995.1 uncultured delta proteobacterium
CGCCGCCGCCGCCGCAGGTCGCCGCCCGCCCGTCGAGGCCCCCGCCGCAGCGCCCGTCGAAGGCCCCGCCGCCGCCACAGCAGCAGCAACAGCAGCGCCCGTCGAAGGCCCCGCCGCCGCAGCAGCAGGTCGTTGCGCGCCCGTCGAAGCCGCCGCCGCCGCCCGTCGAGGCGCGGCGCGTCCACCTGCCGCTGGAGAGCCACGCGGCCGGGGTCGATCCGTACGGCGAGCCCGAGTTTCCCGACGACACCTCCTCCGCCCACGCGGTGCTGATGAACGTCGTGCTGGTGCGCGCCCCCGACGCCGCCCGCGCCACCCTCGCCGACGCCGGCACGCTGCTCCTGCGCAAGGGCGAGACGGTGCTCGTCGAGGCCGACCGCGGGAGCGTCCTCGCCGTCGTGGCCTTCCCCTCGCGGCGGCAGCTGGTCGAGGCGCGGATGATCCCGCGGGTGCTGCGCCGCTCGGACGAGGGCGACCTCAAGGCCGAGACCCGCGCCCGACTCAAGGAGGCCGAGGCGGTGCGCGTCACGGCCGGCATCCTGCGCGCGCTCGACCTCCCCGCGAAGGTGCTGCGGGTGGAGATCTCCCGCACCGGCCAGCGCGTGGTGGTGCACCTCTCCAGCGAAGACCGCATCGAGCTGCGCGAGCTCGGGCGGCAGCTCAACCAGGCCCTGCGCAGCCGGGTGGAGATCCGCCACGTGGGCTCGCGCGACGCCGCCAAGGCCATCGGGGGCGTCGGGCCCTGCGGGCTCCAGCTGTGCTGCAACACCTTCCTGGCGGAGTTTGCGCCGGTGTCCATCCGCCACGCCAAGGAGCAGGGCCTCGCGCTCAAGCCCGAGCGCGTGAGCGGCGTGTGCGGCCGGCTGATGTGCTGCCTCGTCTACGAAGACGCGTTCTACCGCTCGCAGCGCTCGCTCTTCCCGAAGCCCGGCAAGCGGGTGCTCACCCCGAAGGGCGAAGGGCGCGTGCGCGACGTCGACGTGCTCGCCCGCACCGTGCGGGTGAGCCTCAACGAGGGCGGGGTGGAGACCTTCCCGGTGGATGCGCTATTACCAGCCGCGCCCCCGCCGGCCGGGGCACCCAACAGCGCCCCGTAGCTTCGATCCCTCCACCCACCGTCTCCCGCCGCCGCGCGTCGACCCTGCACCGCCGGTGGAGACCCCACGAAGACCGCCAATGACCCAGCGCTTCTACGTCACGACCCCGATCTATTACGTCAACGGCTCGCCGCACATCGGGCACGCGTACACCTCCGTCGTGGCCGACGCGCTCACGCGCTACCACCGGATGCGGGGCGAGCGGGCGCGCTTCCTCACGGGCACCGACGAGCACGGGCAGAAGATCGAGCGCGAGGCCGTGAAGGCGGGCGTCACCCCGCAGGCCTTCGTCGACGACGTGAGCCGGCGCTTCCGCGACCTGTGGCCGAAGCTGGGCGTGCAGCCCGACGACTTCATCCGCACCACCGAAGCCCGCCACGTCGAGGGGGTGCAGAAGTGGTGGCGCAAGGTGCGCGACGCGGGCGACCTCTACAAGGGCACCTACAAGGGCCTCTACTGCGTCGCGTGCGAGGGCTACAAGACCGAGAAGGAGCTGCTCCCCGGCGCGCTCTGCCCCATCCACGAGCGCCCGGTGGAGACCCTGGAGGAGGAGACCTGGTTCTTCCGGCTGTCGAAGTACCAGGAGCCGCTGCTCAAGCTCTACGCCGAGCACCCGGAGTTCGTGCTCCCCGAGACGCGGCGCAACGAGATCGTCTCCTTCGTGCAGGGCGGCCTCGACGACCTCTCGGTGTCGCGCTCCAACTTCACCTGGGGCATCCCCGTGCCCGACGACCCCGGGCACGTGATCTACGTGTGGTTCGACGCGCTCTTCAACTACCTCACGGCGGTCGATGGCACGGCGGAGGCGGAGTTCTGGCCGCCGCAGATCCAGCTGGTGGCCAAGGACATCGTGCGCTTCCACGCGGTGTACTGGCCGGCCTTCCTGATGAGCGCGGGCTTCCCCCGGGAGAAGCTCCCCACCACCGTCTGGACCCACGGGTACCTGCTCTCGGGCGGCCGCAAGACCTCCAAGACCCCGGGGCTCACCGCCGTGAAGACCCCGGGCACCACCGACCCGGTGCGCATCGCCGACGTGCTCGGCGCCGACGTGCTGCGCTTCTACCTCCTGCGCGAGGTGGGCTTCGGCCAGGACGGCGAGTTCTCCATCCCGGGCATCATCGGGCGGGCGCGCGCCGAGCTCGGCGAGACCGTCGGAAACCTACTGCACCGCGCGCTGCCCTTCGTGGGGAAGTACTTCGAGGGGAAGGTCCCCGCGGCGAGGGACGAAGACCTCACCGACGCCGAGCGCAACCTCCGCGCGCGCATCGCGGCGCTGGTCGCCGAGGTCGGCGCGGCGTGGGACACCCTGGCGATGCACCGCGCGCTCGAGCTCACCATCGAGGCCGCGCGCACCGCCAACCGCTACTTCGACGAGACCGCGCCGTGGAAGCTCGCGAAGTCCGAAGACCGCACCCGCCTCGGGGTGGTCATCGCCCACGTGCTGGAGATCGTGCGCGTCGTGGCCGTGATGCTCTGGCCCGTCACCCCGACGAAGAGCGACGAGCTGCGCCACCAGCTGGGCCTCGACCCCGTCGCGCCCCTCGAAGGCGCCGACCTCTGGCCCGCCGGCTGGGGCGGCCTCGCGACGCACACCGTCGTGCGCCCCGGACAGCCCGTGTTTCCCAAGTACGACCCGGCCACCGAGGCGGCGATGCTGCTCAGCCTCGATGTCCGCGACGCCGAAGCGACCCCGAAGAGCACCCCAAAGACCATGAGCACCGAAGAGAAGACCGCCGAGACAGCCGCCGCAGCCGCCGCAGCCCCCGCAGCCCCCGCAGCCCCCGCAGCCCCCGCAGCCCCCGCAGCCCCCGCGGCGGAGGAGGCCTCCGCGACCATCGCCTACGACGACTTCGCGAAGGTCGACCTGCGCGTCGGCAAGGTGCTCAGCGCCGAGCGCATCCCGCGCAAGGACAAGCTGCTCAAGCTCTCCGTCGACCTCGGCGAGGCGAGCGGGCCGCGCACCATCATCGCCGGCATCGCGCTGGCCTTTCCCGTGGTGGAGGCGCTCGTCGGCCAGCAGGTGGTGGTCGTCGCCAACCTCGCGCCGCGCGACTTCGGCAAGGGCCTCGTGTCGCACGGGATGCTGCTCGCGGCGAGTTCGCCGGAGTCCCTCTCGCTCGCCACCTTCCCCAAGGACTACGCCGCCGGAACCCGGGTGAAGTGATGTTCCTGCCTTCGCCGCTGCGGCGCACCTACGCGGCTGCGTTGCGCGACCTCGGCTCCGCGAAGGCCGCCGTGCGCGCCTCCGCCGCGGCCGACCTGCTCTCCGTCGGCACCGACACCCCGCGCGCCTCCGCCGACGCCCTCGCACCGCTCCTCGACGACCGCGACGCCAGCGTGCGCACCGCCGCGCTCACCACCCTCGGGGCCCTCGACGCCCGGCACCTCCTCGACGCCATCGCCGCGCGCCTCGACGACGCCGAGAGCACCGTGCGCCAGATGGCCGCCGTCGCCCTCTCCGACCTCGGCGGCGACCGCGCCCTCGACGCCCTGCGCGGCGCCCTCCGTCACCGCCACGACGACGTGCGCTACCAGGCCCTCCTCGGCGTCGTGCGCGCCGCCCCGATGGAGGGCTTCGCCGAGGCCCTCACCGTGCTCGACGACGCCGACCCGTGGATCGCCTCCGAGGGCGCCGAGCAGCTCGGCTACCTGCTCGACCCGCAGCGCGACCCGCCCCTCGACCTCTCCCCCGCCGAGCGCGAGCGCGCCCTCGACGCCCTGCGCCGCGCCTCCGACGACCGCGACCCGGCGCGCCTCCGGGTGGCCGTGCTCGCGGACATCGCCCGGGTGCGCGCCGGCGACGACGGCGCCATCGCCACGGTCACCTCCTTCGCGCGGGGCACGCTCACCATCCCGGGGAAAGACTCCTCCGAGCTGCGCCTCGACGCCATCGACGCGCTGGGCTCGGTGCGCCACCACGCCGACGCCCGCGCCGCGCTCGAGCGCCTCGCCCGCAGCGTGCTGCCGACGCCCGCCCGCGCCCACGCCCGCCTCGCCCTCGGGGAGGGCGCGCCGTGAGCGACATCCCCATCGTCGACTCGCACTGCCACCTCGACTACGCCGACTCGCCCGAGGCGCAGCAGGCGGTGCTCGCGCGCGGCCGGGCGGCGGGCATCGCGTGCTTCGTGACCGTGGGCGTAGGGCGCGGCACCGACGGCGCCCGGGACGCCATCGCCCTCGCCGAGAGGGAGCGTGACGTGCGCGCGACGGCGGGCGTGCACCCCCACGACGCGGCGGGTTGCACCGAGGAGATGCTCGGAGTGATGGCCCGGATGATCGCCCACGAGGGGGTGGTGGCCGTCGGCGAGGTGGGGCTCGACTACCACTACGACAGCTCGCCGCGCGAGGTGCAGCGGGAGGTGTTCCGGCGCTTCATCGCGCTGGCGAAGGCGGCGAAGAAGCCGTTGGTGATCCACACGCGCTCGGCGCCGGAGGACACGCTCGCGATCCTGCGCGAGGAGGGCGCGCGGGAGGTGGGCGGGGTGATCCATTGTTTCTCCGAGGACGAGGCCTTCGCGCGCGCCGCGATGGACCTCGACTTCGACATCAGCCTGTCGGGCATCGTGACCTTCAAGAAGGCCGAGGCGGTGCGGGCGGCGGCGAAGGTGATCCCCCTCGACCGGCTGATGATCGAGACCGATAGCCCCTACCTCGCGCCCACGCCGATGCGGGGAAAGCCCAACGAGCCCTCGTACCTCGCGCACACGGTGCGGCAGCTGGCCGAGCTGCGGGGCGACGACGAGGACACGGTGCGGGCGCGCACGACGGAGACGGCCGCGCGGCGCTTCGGGCTGCGCGTGGGGCTGTGATAGCTTCCGCGCCCAGCGCAGGAAACGCACTGGAAGGGCCGACGATGACGGACGCAAAGGACCACGACCCGCACGCTGTCACCCGGGTGACCCCGCCGGGGCGCGTGGTGGCGCTCACCGGGGCGGACGGCTTCCTCGGGCGCAACCTCATCGGGTTGCTCGAAGACGACGACCGGGTGTCGCGCATCGTGGCGCTCGACGTCGAGCGGCCGGCGACGGCGGGGCGCAAGACCCGGTTCTACAAGGTCGACCTGACGCAGCCGCGGGTCGACGCGCGCCTCGCGGAGATCTTCGCGAGCGAGCAGGTCGACACCCTGCTGCACATGGCCTTCCTGTCGTCGCCGACGCACGCCAGCGCCTGGGCCCACGAGCTGGAGAGCGTGGGCACGCTGCACGTGCTCAACGCCTGCCGCGAGCGCCCGGTGCGCAAGTTCGTGCTCTGGTCGCACACGATTTTGTACGGGGCCTCGCCGCGGAATCCCAACTTCCTCCCGGAGACGCACCCGCTGCGGGGGCACTCGGAGAGCCGCTTCCTGCGCGACAAGATCGAGGCCGAGCAGGTGGTCGCGAGCTTCGCGCGCACCTCGCCGGGCACGCTGGTGACGGTGCTGCGCCTCGCCCCCATCCTCGGCCCCACGGTGAAGAACTACCTCACCCGCTACCTCGGTCGCACGATGGTGCCGACGGTGATGGGCTTCGACCCGTTGATGCAATTCCTCCACGAGGTCGACGCGCTCGCGGCCTTCAAGCTCGCGGTGATGCGCGACGTGCCGGGGGTGTTCAACATCGTCGGCGACGGGGTGCTCCCGCTCTCCACGGTCATCCAGCTCACCGGGCGCATCGGCCTGCCCATCCCCCACCCGGTGATGTACCCCATCGCCCGCGCGCTCTGGACGGCGCAGCTCAGCGAGGCGCCGCCGACCTTCGTCGACTACGCCCGCTGGCTCTGCGTCGCCGACGGCGACAAGGCCCTCAACGAGCTGAAGTTCCACCCGGCGTTCACGACGCGCGAGGCGGTGCTCGACTACACCCACTCCCAGCGGATGCGCGACGCGCGCCTGCTGCGCACGACTCCTTAAGACACACACCCCCCCGAACGAGCGGTTCAACCCATGGCGCGCAAAGTCCTCGGCAACGACCCCTTCGGCGGCGACACCCCGAAGCCCGCGGCGCCCGCCGCGAAGAAGGCAGCCCCCGCCCCCGCGAAGAAGCCCGCGCCGGCCCCCGCGAAG
>CAIOSS010001321.1 GCA_903860995.1 uncultured delta proteobacterium
CCCCGCGGCGCAGGCTCCGGTGGCGTTCGGCGCGGCGGCGCACGCGTTGCCGCAGGCGCCGCAGTGGGCCGGCGCGGAGCGCACGTCGGTCTCGCAGCCGTTGCTGGCGACGGCGTCGCAGTCGCCGGTCGACGTCACGTCCTCGCAGCGCAGGGCGCAGGCCCCGGCCGCGCACACCGCCGCGCCGCCGGGCCCCGAGGCGCAGCGGTTGTCGCATGCGCCGCAGTGGCCCGGGTCGCTGGTGCGGTTGACGCAGGTGTCTCCGCAGCGGTCGGGCGTGGCGCCCTGGCAGGCGGTGGCGCAGCGGGCGCGGCGGACGCTGCCCTCGACGGTGACGGTGCACAGGGGGCTCGCGCCCGCGCAGGCGGTGCCGCAGGCGCCGCAGTGCTCGGGGCGCGAGAGGTCGGCCTCGCAGCCGTTGGCGGGGTCGCCGTCGCAGTCGGCGAAGCCGGGCGCGCAGGTGAAGGCGCAGCCGGAGTCTCCGCAGCGGGCGACGCCGTTGGCGGGGGCGGTGCACACGGTGCCGCAGGCGCCGCAGTGCAGGGGGGAGCGGACGTCGGTCTCGCAGCCGTCGGTGGGGTCGCCGTTGCAGTCGGCGCGGCGGCCCTCGCACACCAGGACGCAGGCGTTGCGGACGCAGGTCATGAAGGGGTTGATGACCTGGCAGTCGTAGGCTTCGAGGCAGGGCGGACGGCACTCGCCGTCGCGGGTGCAGTTCTGGCCCGCGGGGCAGTCGCTGGCGTAGTTGCATGCCCTCGGCGCCCCCATCGGGATGCACCCGCGCACCCCGGCGCGCTCCTGGCACAGCTGCCCGGTGGGGCAGTCCGAGCCGTTGCGGCAGGTCACGCGGCAGTACACGCCCAGGCAGATGTTGCCGTCGGCGCAGTCGGAGTCGTAGCGGCACTGGCCGTCCGGCGGGGACGGCGCGGTACAGCCGAGGGCCAGCAGCGCGGAGAGCAGCGCGAGCAGAAGGAGCCGACCGCCAGCGAGGGAGCGCGCGAGATCCACCATAGGGAAGGGGAGGTACCCCACGACGGGCCGACCGTCCATGCGCCCGCCGCGGCGCTACTCCCGCCGGCGCTGGAGCACCGCCGCGGTCAGCGCCGCGCAGGCCGCGGCGTAGCCCGCCAGGGTGGCCCAACAGGTGAGCACGTGCCGCGCGGTCGCTTCGTACTGGAGGGCGGCGCGCCCGGCGCGGGCGGCGCTGGGGAGGCCCGGCGAGACGGGGAGCTCGTTGAGCCCCGCGATGGACCCGAATGCGTCCATCGACCAGCGGCTCGCGGTGAACCACGACGCCGTCTCGGTGACCCCGTGGAGCTCGAAGATCAGCCCCGCGAAGAGGATCTGCGGCACCAGCGCGAGGGGCACCACGCTCATGGCCTTGTCGGGCGTCGAGGCGAGCGCCGAGATGAGCAGCCCCAGCGCGAGCCCGGCGAGGGACGAGAGCGCCGTGGTGACGTAGAGGTCGGCCGCGCCGCCGAGCACGAGGCCCCGCGCGGGCAGGTCGACGCGGCCGGCCACCACCGCGAGCAGCAGGGCCGACTGCACGAGCACCAGGGCGCCCAGCACCATGAGCTTCGACAGCACGTAGGGGCCCCCGCGCAGGTCGGCGAGGCGCTCGCGGCGCAGGATCGCGGACTCCTTGCAGACCTCCCGGGCGGCGTTGATGATCCCGAACCACACGCCCACGGTCGAGAGCATGAAGAGCAGCTTGCGGGCCTCGGAGGCGTCGGCGGCGCGGCCCGCGAGGGAGTCGGGCTGCGAGACGAGCGCCAGCAGCGCCCCCATGAGCGGCGCCTGCGCGACCAGGAGCGCGAGGCCGCGGCGGTCGTGGGCCAGGAGGTCGACGTAGCGACGGGCGAGGATGCGGAGCTGTCGCAGGGGGGAGTGCCGCGCGCCCCCGCGGCGACCGGCGGGGGCCTCGGCGCGCCCGACCGCGGGGCCCTGCGAGGCGCGCGCGAGGCGCTCGACGACGTAGCGCTGGTGCTGCTCGGAGCGGTGATAACGGCGCTGCCAGAGCTCGGCGAGGAGGGGCCAGGCGTCGGCGCCGGGGTGCTGCCGCTGCCACTGCGCGAACTCGTCCTGGAGCTCGCGGCGCACGAGCGGGCTGTCGGGGTCGGCGACGCCCTCGAGGCGGGCGTAGATGTCCGCGAAGTCGCCGCTGGTGACCTGGAAGAAGTCGAGGGCCCCGGCGGGAGGGCCGAAGTACACGAGGCGCCCGGCGGCCATGAAGGCCACGTGGTCGCACTGGGTGATGTTCGCGGTGGCGTGGGTGACGAGCACCACGGTGCGCCCGCTGTCGGCGAGGCGCCGCAGCGTGAACATCTTCTTCTCCAATCCCGGGTCGAGCCCCGAGGTCGGCTCGTCGAGGAACAGCAGCGACGGGTCGTTGAGCAGCTCGGCGGCGATGCACACCCGCTTGCGCTGGCCGCCGGAGAGGTGCTCGACCAGCTTGTCGCGGTGCGCGGTCATGTCGACCGCGGCGAGCACGGCCTCGACCCGCGCGGCGATCTCGTCGCCCCGGGTGTCCGCCGGGAGCCGCAGCCGGGCGGCGTAGGTGAGCGCCCGCTCGACCGGCAGCATCCGGTGGATGATGTCGTCCTGGGGGACGTACCCGAGGATGGCCCGGTACGAGTCGAAGTTGCGGTAGTAGTCGTCGCCGTTGACGAGCACCTCGCCCCGGTCGGCGGGCTGGTAGCCCGAGAGGGCCATCATCAGGGTCGACTTGCCGGTGCCCGAGCCGCCCACCAGCGCGACGAACTCGCACGCGTCGATGCTGAGCGAGACGTCGTCGAGGATGACCCGGGTGCCTACGCCGCGCGGGTCGGGCACCTCGCGGCGCAGGTCGCGGGCGTCCACCCGCAGCGCCCCGCGCTGGTCGTAGGCGTCGAGGCTGTCGCCGTCGTAGCGGAGCTTGAAGGGCCCGATCTGGATGACGTCGCCGGGCGCGAGCCGCGCCTCGCCGCGCACCCGCTGGCCGTTGAGGAAGGTGCCGTTGGTCGAGCGGTCGTCGCGCAGGACGTGGTGGGTGCCGTGCCGCTCGACCTGAGCGTGCCGGGCCGACACCTGGGGGTTGTCGAGCACGAGGCCCGCGTCGAGGCGGCCGATGGTGACCGCCCCGGTGCCCGGCGGCATCGGGAGGTGCACCGCCACCGTCCCGGCCTTCGCGGTGCGCGGCGCGAGCTGGTTGACGTACGCGAGGGTCACCACGCTGGCGGTGGTGGGGTCGGGGATGCGCAGCACGTCGCCGTCGACGAGCACCCGCTCGGTCACCCGCTGCCCGTCGCAGAGCAGCCCGTTGCGCGATCCCACGTCGACGACCTTGTGTCCCTCGCCGTGGGGCTCGATGCGGCAGTGGTGCCCGGACACCCACAGCGACTGGAGCACGACGTGGTTGTCCGGCCGCCGACCCACGGTGATCGGCGTCGCGCCGAGCGCCACCACGGACTCGCCGCCGCCCTCGAAGACCCGCAGCGCGATGAGCTCGTGGCTCGACAGGGTCTTCACGGCGCCGGCTCCCGGGTCTCCCAGTGCTCGAGCACCGTGGCCACCGCCATGTCGCTGAGCACGTTGGTCGCCGCGCGCCCGCGGCCCACCAGCCAGTCGATGGGCAGCAGCAGCGGCACCACCGCGATCACCGTCGCGTCGGGCACCCCGGCGGCGCCGAGCACCAGCGGCAGCGTGATGAGCCCCGCCTCGGGGACGCCCGCGATGCCGATGCCCGCCATCACCGACGAGAGCGCCACCGTCACCTGCTGCGAGAGCGTGAGGTGCGTGCCCAGCGCCTGCGTCACGAAGATCGCCGCGGCGGCTTCGTACAGGATGATCCCGTCGTGGTTGAGGTTGGTGCCCACGCAGGCGGCGAGGCGCGCCGAGGCGGGCGACACCTTCAGCTTGTCCTGGAGGCAGCGCAGGGTGATGGGCAGCGTCGCGAGGCTCGACCCGCAGGAGAGCGCCGTGAGCGCGGCGTCGGAGGCGCCCGCGAAGAAGGCCAGCGGCGAGCGCCGGGCGGCCACGGAGACCAGGATCCCGTACCAGACCACGGCGTGCAGGAAGAGCCCGAGCAGCACCGTCGCCAGGAAGGGTCCCAGCGCCGCGAACACCCCGACGCCGGTGCGCGCCACCACGCTCGCCACCACGGCGAAGACCGCGAAGGGCACCAGCTTCACCACGCCGTGAAGCACCCCGCTGAAGAGCGCGAGGCCGCCGTGGGCGAACGACTCCCAGGTGGCGATCGCCGAGACCAGGGCGGGGTCGTTGGCCCGCTTGAGCCCGCGCAGCGCCACGCCCAGCGCGACGGCGATGAGCACCGCGGAGATGACCTGGTTCTTCAAGAAGGGCTCGACCACGCTCTCGGGGATGATCCGCCCGAGGTTGGTCAGCGGGTCGAGCGTGGGGGCGGCGGCGCCCGCGTGCGCAGCGGGGGCGGCCGCGGCGGGGGCGGGCCCGAGGAGCTCGGCGAGGTGGCCCTGCCAGCGCGCCCCGGCGTTGATGGTGTGCGACACGCCGAGGCCGAGCACGATGGCCACGAGGGCGTTGAGGCTCGACAGCCCGAGGAGCCGCGCGGCCTGGCGCCCGGGGATCTCCGTGCGCGCGAAGGCGTCGAGCACCGCAAAGAGAATCAATGGCGTGGCCAGGGCCTTGAGCGCCCGGATCACCAGCATCCCCACGTCGCCCAGCGGCGCCGCGCGGGGGCCGAGCACCCGGGCGGCGACGATCCCGAGCGCCACCGCCACGACGATGCGCGCCGACAGCGGGAAGCGCCCGCCTCCGGGCGCCGCGCTCAACGAGCGCCCCGGTGCTTCGCGAACTCCATCCGCCCGAGCTGGTCGCGGTGCACCTCGTCGGGGCCGTCGGCGACGCGCAGCAGGCGGGCGTTGGCGTACGCGTAGGCCAGGCCGTGGTCGTCGCAGAGGCCCGCCGCGCCGTGGGCCTGCATCGCCATGTCGATCACCTCGCAGGCCATCTTCGGCGCCGCGATCTTGATCATGGCGATCTCCGCGCGGGCGCCCTTGTTGCCGCCGACGTCCATCGCGTGCGCGGCGTGGAGCACCAGGAGTCGGGTCTGGTCGATGGCCACGCGGGCGTCGGCCACGCGCTCGCGCCACACCGACTGCTCGGCGATGGCCTTGCCGAAGGCCACCCGGGAGAGCAGCCGCGCGCACGCCTTGGCGAGCGCCCGCTCGGCCAGGCCGATGAGCCGCATGCAGTGGTGGATGCGGCCCGGTCCGAGCCGCCCCTGGGCGATCTCGAAGCCCCGGCCCTCGCCGAGGATGAGGTGGTCGGCGGGCACGCGAACGTCGGTGAAGGTGATCTCCCCGTGGCCGTGCGGCGCGTCGTCGTAGCCGAAGACCGGGAGCATTCGCTCGACGACGACCCCGGGGGTGTCCATGGGCACCAGGATCATCGACTGCTGGCGGTGCCGGTCGGGGTTGGTGGGGTCGGTCTTGCCCATGAAGATGAGCACCTTGCAGCGGGGGTCGCCGACGCCGGAGGTCCACCACTTGCGGCCGTCGATGACGTACTGGTCACCCTCGCGGCGGATGCGCGCCTGGATGTTGGTGGCGTCGGACGAGGCCACGCCGGGCTCGGTCATCGCGAAGCCCGAGCGGATCTCCCCCGCGAGCAGGGGCGCGAGCCAGCGCTCCTTCTGCGCGGCGGAGCCGTAGCGCGCGAGCACCTCCATGTTGCCCGTGTCGGGCGCGCCGCAGTTGAAGACCTCGGGCGCGAAGGCGAGCTGCCCCATGAGCTCGGCCATGGGCGCATACTCCACGTTGCTCAGCCCCGCGCCGCCCTCGTGCTCGGGGAGGAAGAGGTTCCACAGGCCCGCGAGCCGGGCCTTGCGCTTGAGTTCCTCCATCACGGGCGGGACCCGCCAGCGCTCCTCGCGCAGCGACGCGAGGAAGGCCCCCTCCGCGGGCAGCACCTCCGACTCCATGAAGGCCGCGACGGCCGCGTGAAGATCCTTCGCCCGCAGAGACCTCGGAAGCCATCCCTCATCCATGGCCGCGGATAGTCGTTGACGGTGGCCGGTGCTGTCACGCATCCGCGCTTGACCCGATCGCGAGGCGCCGCTCTCATCCGCGCCCACACCCCCGCCATGCGATCATCCTCCCGCCTCGCCCTCGCCGCCCTTGCCATCGTCGCGACCCTCGCCGGGTGCACCGGATCTCCCGCCGACCCGCCCCGGGACGCGGCCGTCACCGACGCCCCGGGCCCCGACGTGTCCGACGCCGGGGGCCTCGTGGTCGACACCGGCCCGCTCCCCGACGACGACGCGGGCGCCGCGACGCCGCTCCCCGAAGGCGACTGCGACCCCATCGACCCGAGCGTGTGCGCCTTCCCGTGGCCCTCGAACCTCTACCTCCGCCGCGACGCCGCGCGCCCCACGGGCTACGCGCTGCAGTTCGGCCCGACCTCGCTGCCCACCAACGGCGCCGGCGACCCGATCGACCCGCGCCCGCTCGGGCGCTTCGACGGCTACGGCCTCGGCTCGCCCATCATGACCAGCTTCCCGGGCGTCGACCTCGCCGCGATGGCCACCGAGGGCAACGAGGGGCGCTCGATGGCAGCCGACGCCGCGGCGCTGCTCTACGAGGTGCGCGGCAATACCCTCCAGCGTATTCCGTACTTCGTCGAGCTCGACGGGCAGGAGCCCATGGCGTCGCGGAAGATCCTCTTTCTCCGGCCCGGGGTGATCTTGAAGGAGAACACCCGCTACGTGGTGGCCTTCCGCGGGCTGCGCACCACCGCGGGCGCGGCCATCGCCCCGTCGCCCGCCTTCGCCCGGCTGCGCGACGGGATGACCGCCGGCGACCCCGCGCTCGGGCCGCGGCAGGCGCGCTTCAACGAGGTTTTCTCGCTGCTGGAGGGGGCGGGCGTGCCGCGGGCGACGCTCACCCTCGCGTGGGACTTCCACACGTCGAGCTCACAGAGCCTCCACGGGCGGATGCTCGCCATGCGCGACGACGCCCTCACGCGGGTGGGCTCGATGGGCCCGCGGCTCACGGTCGACAACGTGACGACCTTCCTCCCGATGCGCGACGGCTCGGGCCGCCCCTTCGACGAGGACATCGCCGTCGAGCTCTCCGGCACCTTCGAGGTGCCCCACTACATGCGCCCGCGCCGCCTCGGCGGCCTCGTCGGCTGGGAGATGAACCACGGCCCCGACGGGCGCCCGCTGGCCACCGGCACCCGCCAGCCGCGCTTCTGGATCCGCATCCCGCACTCGGCGCTGCGCGGCGAAGCTCACGGGATCGTGATGTACGGCCACGGCCTGCTGGGCTCGGCTGAGGAGGTGCGCGCCGGGTACAACGGCCACATCGCCAATACCCACAACCTCATCTTCGTCGCGGCCAACCTCACGGGCATGTTCGAGGAAGACCTCCCCGGCATCTTCGCGACGCTGCGCGACGTCTCGTACTTCACCTCCGTGGGCGAGCGCCTCCACCAGGGGGTCATCGAGTGGGTGCTGCTCGCCCGCGCCCTGCGGGAGCAGCTCGGCGGGCTCGCCGAGGTGGCCTCGCGCAACATCCGGGTCAACCCCTCGGAGCTGTTCTATTCGGGCATCTCGCAGGGCGGGATCTTCGGCGGCACCTTCGTCGCGGTCTCGCCCGACGTCACGCGCGGTCACCTCGGGGTGCCGGGCAACAACTACTTCACCTTGCTGCACCGCTCGCGGGACTTCACCGGATACTTCGAGGGCCTGCGCCGCTCGTACCCGAGCGCCGCCGACCAGGCCGTGTGCCTCGCCTACGTACAGCTGCTCTGGGACGGCTCCGACCCGGTGAGCTACCTGCGGCACATCCACCAGGAGCCCTTCCCCGGCAACACCGCCCACGAGGTGCTCATCGCCCCCGCCAAGGGCGACTACGAGGTGGCGGTGTTCACCAACGAGATCACTGCGCGCTCCGACCTCGGCATCGCCCTGATGCGGGACTACGACGACGAGCGCACGCCCTTTGGCATCACCCAGGCGCCGTACCCGCGGCGCGGCTCTGGGGTCGTGCTCTACGACTTCGGCAACGACTGGCCCGCCCCGGGCAACCTCCCCCCGCCCGACCTCGGCGCCAACCCCCACGGCAGCCCGCGCTCGCGCGACTGGCACCAGCGCCAGATGGTGACCTTCTTCCGCACGGGCGAGATCATCGACACCTGCGGCGGCGACGGCTGCCGGCCCGATTGAGACTCTGCTAGAACGCTCCCGGGAGCGAAGCACACCAGCCATGGCCCTCGAGATGTTGAAGTGCCCCAACTGCGGCGCGCGGATGTCCGCTGCCTTCGCCGGGGCGGTCGCCGCGTGCGAGTTCTGCGGCGCCGTGCTCTCGGGTATGGGCCTCAAGGCCCCGCCCGCCGCCGCCC
>CAIOSS010001322.1 GCA_903860995.1 uncultured delta proteobacterium
ACGACCGCGAAGCCGATGCCCGACTCCTCGCGGCTCGACTCGAACACGATCCCCAGGTTGATGGACTTGTTCTTGAGGTGGGGAAACGGGTGCCCGGGGTCGATGACCAGGGGCGTGAGCACGGGGTAGATGTCCTGCCGGAAGTACGCCTCGACGCGGCGGGCGATCTCGGGGTTCACATCGCGCTCGCCCAGCTGGATGCCCGCGGCTTCCAGCGCGGGCCGCACGTGGTCGCAGTACAGGGCGTACTGGTCCTTCACGAGGCGATGGGCGCGCTCGGTGATGGCGGCGAGCTGCGCGCGGGGGTTGCGCCCGTCGGTGGTGAGCTCGATCACCTGACCGGCGAGCTGCTGCTTCACGCCCGCCACGCGGATCATGAAGAACTCGTCGAGGTTGGTCGCCACGATCGCGAGGAACTTTACCCTTTCAAGTAAAGGCACCCCGGGGTCGGCGGCCTCGTCGAGCACGCGCTGGTTGAACTCCAGCCAGGAGAGCTCGCGGTTGATGAAGAGTTGCGGGTCGGGGGTGGGGTCGGTCACGGACGCGCTCCAGGCGCTGAGGGATGGGATGTCGTCAAGCGACGGGCGGGCGGACGGGACCGTCAGTGCGAGGCGCCGAACACGAGGCCCGGGCTGCTGCCGACGGGACGAAGATTCTGCGGGTTGTTGGGTGCCGCAGGCGAGGGCCCCACGGTCACGCCGAAGCCCTGCGACGGGGCCGCGCCGGGAGCGCCGAGCACCACCCCAGGACCACCCGCGGACGGGGTCCAAGCCCCAGCTGGCGAGGCGTTCGGGCTGCCCCAGGCCTGACCCACCGACGACGGGCTGCTGGCCTGCGGCGTGGTCCAGGCGCGGACCGCCTGGGTCACGACCGGGGCCGCCGCGGCCATCGACGCGATGAGCGGACCAAGGATCCAGCCGGAGGGAAGGACAACGGCGCCCGGCGTGTTGGCGTCGATGGGCGGTCGAACACCCACGGGCGTCCCCCACGCGGCACCGCCGGTCGCAGGCGCACCCCAGGCACCGCTCGCGACGGTCGGCGTCGTCCAGCTGCTGGCGGCGGGCGCCACAGCGGGACTCGGGCTGCCCCACGCCGACGCGGGCGCGCTGCTCGGCGCCACAGCGGGGCTCGGGCTGCCCCACGCCGACGAAGGTGCAGGCGTGGGCGTGACGACCGGTGTCGGGACCACGGCGACGACGGGCACGGGCGTGCGCGGTCGAGATGCGGTGGCGGACGGACGACGGCTGCTGGTGGTGGTGGTACGCACAGGCGTGCCCGTCATGGGCATCATCGGGACGACGACCGGCTCGGCGATCGGCTCGACCGCGGCGGGAAAGGTCGGCGCGACCACGGCGACGGGGGAAGCAGCCTCGACCGGGGCGGCGTTATCGGCCGTCGCGGCACCGCCGGTGCGGTTGCCCGAGGAGCGCTGCGAGGCGCTGCCCGAGACCGACAGGAACCCGCCGTTGCTCGCGACGCTCCAGCTGAACGTCAGCGAGAGCCGCTCGCCCGAGATGGAGCCCGAGCCCGATCGGAGGGTGAAGTTCATCCGCATGCTGCGCACGGAGTCGGTGAAGGTGCAGCGCTGCCCAGACCCGAACGAGAGGCTGCTGTCGCCCGACCGGTTGGCGGTGAGTGTGCAGTGCTCGCCCAGGTCGTTGGTCACCCGCACGCTCAGGTCGGTGCGCGAACCCTGACTGATCTCCAGGCGCTCACGGGTGGTGCGCTCTTCGGTGATGGCCATCGGTGACGTCACCGACACCGTGGTGTTGGACGCGACCGAGAAGCTCCCCGCGAACGGGCCCGGCCCGCGGCCCTGCGCCGCAGCCCCGCTGGCGTAGACCAGCGCGGACACCCCGATGTACGCCTGCAGCCACGTCCCTCGTCTCATCTCTTGCATGGTTCCACCCCGACGCGGGAAGATCAAACGCCATTCACTAACGCATCGCGTCGCCACTCGGGGGCCCCTCAGCGAGACCCCTCGGCGTCGTCACCGCGGGTGTATCCACGGAGCGTCGAT
>CAIOSS010001323.1 GCA_903860995.1 uncultured delta proteobacterium
CGCAGCCGTCGCTGAGCAGGCCGTTGCAGTTGCCGAAGCCCGCGCTGCAGTTGATGCCGCAGAGCTGCGAGAGGCAGGTCGGGGTGCCGTTGGTGCTCACGCACGCGCGGCCGCAGGCGCCGCAGTTGGTGACCGTCGTGATCGCCACCTCGCAGCCGTTGGCGGGCGCGCCGTCGCAGTCCGCCGAGCCCGACATGCAGCTCACGCTCGACGTGGTGCAGGCGGAGTTGGCGCACACCGCGATGCTGCCGATGGGCGGCGTCGGGCAGCGGTTGTTGCACGCGCCGCAGTGGTTGATGTCGCCGGCGACGGTGTTGACCTCGCAGCCGTTGGAGTCGACGCCGTCGCAGTTGGCGAAGCCCGCCCCGCAGGCGCCGCGGGTGCAGCGCCCGGCCACGCAGCTCGCGGCCGCGTTGGCGAACTGGCAGCTGTTGCCGCACACGCCGCAGTTGGTGACGCTGGTGGAGGTGTTGACCTCGCAGCCGTTGGCCGCGCTGCCGTCGCAGTTGCCGAAGCCCGAGTTGCAGGCCGCGAGGGTGCACGCCCCGGCGGCGCAGCCCGCCACGGCGTTGGCGCGGGTGCACGCTGCGCCGCAGGCGCTGCAGTGGTTGGCGTCGTTCTGGAGGTCGCGGCAGACGCCCGAGCAGTTGGTGGTGGGCGACGCGCACGACGCCGTGCACATGCCCCCGGAGCACACCGTGCCGGCGCCGCAGACGTTGCCGCAGGTGCCGCAGTTGGCGTTGTCGGTCTGGAGCGCCCGGCAGGTGCCCGTGCACGCCGTCTGGCCGGTCGGGCAGGCGCAGTTGCCGGCCGCGCAGGCCGTGCCGCCGGTGCAGGCGCGGGCGCAGGCGCCGCAGTTGGCGTTGTCCGTCTGGAGGTCGCGGCAGATGCCCGAGCACACGGTCTGACCCGCCGAGCAGGTGGTGGTGCACACCCCGGCCGTGCAGGTCTGCCCGCCCGCGCACACGGTGCCGCAGACGCCGCAGTTGTTGTTGTCGGTCTGCAGCGCGCGGCAGGTGCCCGAGCAGGTGGTCTGTCCCGCCGGGCAGGCGCAGTTGCCGGCCACGCAGGCGGTGCCGCCAGTGCAGGTGCGTCCGCACGCGGTCATCCCCGTGATCGGGCCGCAGTTGTTGTTGTCTGTGAGCGGGTTTACGCAGGTGTTGCCGCACAGCACCTGGCCCGCGGCGCAGGTCGTCACGCAGGCCCCAGCCGTGCAGATCTGGCCGCTCGGGCACGAGCGGCCGCACATGCCGCAGTTGCTGCGGTCGTTCGTCAGGTCGCGGCAGATGCCCGAGCAGTTCTCCTGGCCCCCGCCGCAGGAGACCGTGCACACCCCCGTCTGGCAGATCTGCCCGCCCGGGCAGACGCGGCCGCAGACGCCACAGTTGTTGCGGTCGCTGGTCACGTTGGTCTCGCAGCCATCGACGGTGCTGGCGTTGCAGTTGCCGAAACTGGTGACACAGGCACCCAGGCCCGGGGCCACGGTGCACACGCCAGCGGTACACGCCTGGTTGGCGACGTTGGGCAGCGCGCATGGACGGTTGCAACCGCCGCAATGGGCGGTGCTGGTGTTGGTGCTGGTCTCACATCCGGGGCTCGAAGGCACGCAGTCACCGAAACCGGCGTTGCACATGATGGCGCACGAGCCTCCATTGCAACTCGCCATGCCATTGTTGGCTGGGCAGACGTTGCCGCAGCCCGACGAGCCGCTGCCACCGAGGCCGCAGTTGTTCACGTTATTCAGCGTCGGCGTCTCACAGCCGTTGCCGTCGTTGGCGTCGCAGTTGCCGAGGCCTACACCACATACGACCATGGACGTCCGGCACACGCTCGCGTTGCACAGCGCCGTGGTTCCCGCCGGGGGCGTGGGGCAGCGGGTGCCGCAGCCGCCACAGTTGGCGATGTCGCCCATCGCGATGTTCACCTCGCAGCCGTTGGCCGCGTTTCCGTCGCAGTCGGCGAAGCCCGGGTTGCAGGTGCCGCGCATGCAGCGGCCAGCCACGCAGGTGGCGGAGGCATTGGCGAAACCGCACTGGTTGCCACACACGCCGCAGTTCCTCGCGTCGGTGGAGGTGGTGGTCTCGCAGCCGTTGGCGGCGTTGCTGTCGCAGTTGCCGAAGCCCTCGCGGCAACTCGCCAACGTGCACAAGCCCGCGGCGCACCCGGCGACGGCACCCGGCACGACACACTGGTTGCCGCAGGTGCGGCAGTTGTTGGGGTCGTTGGTGAGGTCGCGGCAGGTGTTGCCGCAGAGCACCTGGCCCGGCGGGCACTGGATCTGGCAGAACGCCACCCGCGCGCCGCCGTCGGCCGTGTTGCCGGCGTCGGTCACGCCGCCGTCGACGCCGCTCGCCGACGGGCGCACGCAGCGCTCGCCCGACGTGGTCGCGCAGGCAGTGCCGCAGGCGCCGCAGTTCTGGTCGGTGGTGAGCGGCACGCAGACGCCGTTGCAGACCGCGCGGTCGGGCCCGGAGCAGTCGACGCACACGTTGGCCAGGCAGGTCACGCCGGCGCCGGTGCACGCGCCCGCGAGGCCCGCGTCCATCGAGGCGCCGCCGTCACCCGTCGCGGCGGCCGCACAGCACGGCTGCCCCGGGGCGCCGCAGGCGACGCACACGCTCGCCTGACAGGTGAGACCCGCGCTTCGGCAGGTCGTTCGGGCCCCCCCCGGCGCGGTGGCCACCTGTGGGCAGCACGCGGCGCCCATGGTCCCACAGGGGCCCGCGTCGGGGAGCGGCCTGTCCGTGGGGTTGTCGATGGCGCACGCGGAGAGGAGCACCGCAGTGAGCACGGCGAAACCAAATGAAATGGACCTCATCACCACGGACGATAACAGACCTACCCCCCCACCGGTCAGCCTTTGACGGCGCGGCAACGTTGCCTGTCATGCTTCTGGCAGTTCGCGCCCGAACTCTCGTATCGTCTGGACCCATGATCAGGTACCGGCTTCGAACAGGTTCAGGCGCGACGTTGATCGCGTTGGCGGGTGCTCTGGCGGTGACGGGCGCGGCGCAGACTGCGCACGCCCAGGTCGCCGAGCGCTTCTACATCGGCCTCGAGGGCGCCGCGGGCACGATGCTCTCGGCGCCGCAGAGTGACGAGTTCGGCCTCGGCCTCACGGGTCGGCTGCGGGTCGGGTTTCGCCCGGTCAGGGCCCTCGGCATCCATCTGACCGCCGAGGGCTCCACGTGGTCACCGAACCCGCCGATCGAGAGCCGCGGCGCGGCGTGGACGGTCGGCGCCGGCCTCCGCCTCACGCCCTTCTCCCTCGGGCGCGGCGGTCGGCCCTTCCTCGACCTCGACGCGGGCGCGGCCTTCACCGGCGACTCCGCCGTGACCCGCACCCGCTTCGCTTTCGGCGCGGGCCTCGGGTGGCTCTTCCCGATCGGTCCCGTCTTCGCCTTCGGCCCGGAGGTGCGCTACGGGCACGTCCTCGGCAGCACCGACGACACCAACTCCGGCCGCGGTTCGGCCATGTACTGGAACGCCGGCCTCGCCATCGAGCTGCACTTCCCCAGCGAGCGCCCCGCCCCGCCCCCGCCCCCGCCCCCGCCCCCGCCCCCGGCGGACACCGACGGCGACGGCATCCTCGACACCGACGACCGCTGCGTCACCGAGCCTGAGACCGTCAACGACTACCAGGACACCGACGGCTGCCCCGACAACCCCGACACCGACGGCGACGGCATCCGCGACCCCGAAGACCGCTGCATCAGCGAGCCCGAAGACCGCGACCAGTACCTCGACGAGGACGGCTGCCCCGACCCCGACAACGACAGCGACGGCATCCCCGACACGGCCGACCGCTGCCCCATCCAGGCCGAGGTGATCAACCAGTTCGAGGACACCGACGGCTGCCCCGACGAGGCCCCCGCGGCCGCGGTGGTCACCGCCGAGGCCATCACCATCAACCAGTCAATCTACTTCGACACCGACCGGGCGACCATCCAGGCGCGCTCCAACGCCATCCTCGACCTCGTCGTGGCGGCCCTCCGCGAGCACGCGGAGATCACCCGCATCAGCATCGAGGGCAACGCCGACGACACCGGCGACGCGCGGCACAACCTCACGCTCTCTCGCGATCGGGCGCGCGCCGTGATGCGCTACCTGCATCGCGCGGGCATCTCCTCGCGGCGCATGACCGCGGTGGGCAACGGCTCGACCCGGCCGGCCATGCAGGGCGACACCGACGAGGCCCACTCCCGCAACCGGCGCGTGGAGTTCGTCATCGTGTCGGGGGGAGCGAACGCCGCAGCCCCGGCCCCGGAGCACGGGCGTCGTCACCGGCGTCACTGACCTCGTCGTCGACGGTGGTGTGTCGCTGGCGCTCGGAGACGGCGCGGGTCGACACACCCATCACGGTCAGCGGCTCGTCGGAGGTGGAGAAGGTCACGCGCTGACCGAGCTCCACTGGCAGCGACAGCCGCGGGCCGTCCACATACAGCCGACACTCCCGCATCTTGTTGAGGATCTCGAGGCGCTCGCCCGGGTGCACCAGCCCCCGCGGCAGCGCGTAGGGGCCGCCGTCGGGGGTGTACGGCTCGCGCACCACGAACTGGAGCAGCCGCGAGCGCAGCGAGAGCAGGCGCCCGCCCGCGCTGCGGATGGCCGCGGTGGAGCCCGCGCCGGTGGACACCCACAGGCCCGAGGACTTCTGCTCCTCCAGCGTGCCGCGGAACGACAGGAGGTACCGAGACGTGTGCGCCGGGTGGGGGTTGGCGAAGAGCACGTCGTTGAGCACCCGGCGGTGTCGCACCTCGCCGTCGACGCACACCTGCATCCGGGCGAGCTTCACCCGCGGCGCGGTGCCCCTCGCGATGGCCTCGATGTGCGGCAGCACCTCGCCCATGCGGGTGCCGCACAGGAACCCGACGGAGTCCTGCGGCGCGGAGTTGACCCCGAGCATGGGGGTGTCGCCGACGCCGTGGCTGGCCCAGAGCAGGGTGCCGTCGCCGCCGACGGTCACCACCAGGTCGTAGGCGTCGAGGTCTTCGAGCCGGTCGCGGTAGCGCAGGGTGGACCTCGCCCCGACGGCGTCGAGCGCGCGCTGCACCTCCTCGACGGTGCGGTGGTGGTGCTCGTCGGCGCGCATCATCCGCGCGACGGTGACGTCCCCGCGGGCGAGGAGCTCCTTCACCCGCGGCACCCCCTGCTGGCGGATGTAGCGGTCGTACGAGGTGCGCTTGGCGAACACCAGCACGCGGCGCAGGCCAGGCATCGGACTCAGGCCCCGCGCTCCAGCTCCGCGCGCAGCCGCCGCAGGGCCAGCTCGGTCTTGGCGTCCTCGATGGTGCCGTCGTCGGCGCGAGCGAGGCACTCCGAGAGCGGCCACCAGGCGACCGTCGAGCCTGCCTCGACGACCCCGTCGCCCTTCGCCTCCACGGCCAGCGTCGGGTCGGGCACGCGCACCTTCACGAGGTGGATCTTCTCCGCGCACATCCCCGGCGACAGGTACACGGGCACGCCGAGGCGCGCGAAGTCTCCCCGCGGGAGCGCGAAGCCGGTCTCCTCCTCGGTCTCCCGGCGGGCGCACTCCAGCACGCCCTCCTCGCCGCGCTCGTGCGCCTCGATGAGCCCCGCAGGGAGCTCCCACAGCTCCAGCTCGTTGCTCGCGTCGGGCACCACCAGCTCGCGCTCGCGCCGCAGCAGCAGCGGCGGCCGGAGCTGCTTGCGCACGCACACCAGCGGGTCGCGCGGGGCCCCGTCGCGCGCGGCCCACATCAGCACGACGACGGCGTCGAGCGCGGCGCGGTCGACCGCATCGTAGCGGTACACCTCGCTGGCGGCGCCGTCGGCGCCGCGGGTGCGCAGCCTCAGCCGGCGCACCTTGAGGTAGCCCTTGTCACTGGGGGTCTGCGCGCTGAGGTCCTCGACGATCTCGATGTCCACGGGCATGGCGCGCCAGCATACACACTCTCTACGGGAACATCCCCGCCCCGCGCAGCCCCTCCGCCTCGTCGAGGCCCAGCAGGAGGTTCATGCACTGGATGGCCTGCCCGGAGGCCCCCTTCACGAGGTTGTCGATGGCCCCCATGGCGACCACCCGCCCCGCCCGCGCGTCGAGGGCG
>CAIOSS010001324.1 GCA_903860995.1 uncultured delta proteobacterium
CGATCGAACACGAGGCGGCGCAGTGAACTCATGGGAACCTCCGTGGGAGCGGTGCGTGCTCCTGACGGGCGACGCCCCGCGCGGGTCTGCGCCGCCGCGGAGAAATGTGTCGCGGCGCGGGGGCGGTGCTTCGCTCTTTACCCGCGGCGCGGGCTGTGACATTCACTGTCCGTCATGCCGCGTCGCCCCTCCCCCGGCCGCCCCTCCGGGCAGTACACCCAGGCGGTCCGGCTCTTCCAGCTCCACCAGCTGTTGGAGACCAACGTCGAGGGCGTTCGCATCGAGGAGATCGCCCGCGACCTCGGGGTGACGCCGCGCTCCATCCGGCGCGACCTGAAGGCGCTCGAGGCGGCGGGCATCGAGCTCGAGGCCGTCGACGTGGCGGGCGAGCGGCGGGTGCGCGTGGTGCGGGCGGGCAAGGCCACCGACCCGGTGCGGCTCACGCGCTACCAGCGCTACTCGCTCTCGGCGGTGCGCCGGATGTTCGACGTGTTCACGGGTACGCCGCTGCACGACGACTTCTCGCAGCTCTTCGCGAAGCTCTCCCCGCCCGGCGACGAGGAGGGGGCGATGGCCGACCGCTTCCACTATATCCCCGAGGCGCCGCGCAACTACCGCAAGCTGAAGGACCAGATCTACGAGGTCTACGACGGCATCCTGCGCACGCTGACGCTGCAGTTTCACTACGAGGGCGGCACCACGGCGGGCGCGCGCAAGGTCGAACCCTACGCGCTGGTGCTCTATCAGAACCGGCTGTACGTCGTCGGCCGCGACGTCCAGAAGGACGCGGCGCGCACCTTCGCCATCGACCTGATGAAGCGCGTGCGGGCGCTCTCCGCGGCGCCCTTCAAGCGCAACCCGGAGTTCAACGTGCAGCAGCTCTTCGAGGGCGCTTTTGGTATTTACGGCGGCGGCGCCGAGCGGCAGCACGTGGTGGTCGACTTCGACGCGCGGGTGGCCCAGTACATCGAGCCGCGGGAGTGGCACCCCACGCAGAAGACCTCGCGGCTGCCGGGCGGCGAGCTGCGCATCGAGTTCGACGCCACCGGGCTCACCGAGGTGGTGGGCTGGGTTCTGCGCTGGGGCTCGGCCGCCGTCGTGCGCGAGCCCGACGAGCTGAAGAAGCGGGTGCGCGACGAGCTGGCCCGCGGCCTCGAGCGCTACGGCGGCGGCGACGCGGCGGGCTGAGCCCCCGGCGGCGGCAGCGGCTCGTGGGTGCGCGCCTTCCCAAGCATCCACACGCCGAGCACGAAGACCCCGAGGCAGGCCCACTGCGCCGGGGTGAGCCCGGCGTAGCGGGGGTCGCTCTCGGGCCCGAGGTCGGTGGCGCGGAGGAAGTCGAGCGGGAAGCGCATCACGGCGTACACCACCGCGAGGGCGCCGGTGACCATGCCGGGCCGCCGGGTGCGGCGCCCGACGAACACCACGAGGGCGATGAGCAGCGGGGTGAGCGCGAACTCGATGAGCCCGAGGTCGAAGCGCGTGCCGCCCGCGAAGCGCACGCCGAGGGGGGAGTCGGTGAGGCGCCCGGGGTGGTCGTGCACGATGGCGCAGCCCATGCGGCCGAAGAGCCAGCCGAAGGGGAAGGCGTAGGTCGCGAGGTCGGTGAACACCCACGGGTTGAGCTTGTGCATGCGCACGTACACGAGGCCCGCGACGACCCCGCCGGTGATGCCGCCAAACGACGACAGCCCGTGGTGGAGCATGAACAGCTCCATCGGGTCACGGCGCAGCACCTCCGGGTGGTAGAAAATGGTGTCGAGCATGTGGCCCGCGACGAAGCCGCCGACGAAGACCACGAGCACGAAGCGGTCGACGAGGCTGACCGCCGCGAGGCCGAGCGCGCGGGCCCGTCGCACCGTCATGTGGTGGCCGAGCAGCACGCCCACCGCAACGAGCAGCCCGAAGGTGTGGAAGGTCACACCGAAGACCCGAAACTCCGCGATGTCGAGGGCTGGAATCACAGGCCCGCGGACATAGCGCGAAGTCGCCCCGGTGTCAGACCCCTCCGCCGGGCCGCTGGAGGAGGTCGCTCAGTCGAAGCCGCCATCGGCGCGCAGCGTCACCGCCACCAGGCCCAGACGGTCGGTTCGCATCAGGGGGATGCCCCGGCGCGCGAAGCGCTCGACCACCGCCGCGTGCGGGTGGTTGAAGGGCGACGGGTGGCCGCTCGACACCAGCGCCACCCGAGGGCGCAGCGCCGCGAGGAAGGCCTCCGTCGACGAGGTGCGGCTGCCGTGGTGGCCCACCTTCAGCACCGTGACGGGGGACAGTCGCGCGAGCAGCGCCCGCTCGCCCGCCGCCTCGAGGTCGCCCGGCAGCAGCGCGCTCGAGCGCCCGTGGTCGAGGCGCAGCACCAGGGAGGCGTCGTTGGGCGCCACGTCGGGGTTCATCGGGCACGGCGCCAGCACCGTCACCGTGACCGCACCGAGTCGATGGGCGCCGCACAGCGCCGCCGCCCGTCGGCGCACCACGCCGCGCCGCGCCGCCGCCGCGATCGCCGCGCGGTAGAAGCCGCCCATCGCCAGGGCCTCTCCCTGACCCGTCTCCCAGAACTCCCCCACCGCGATCCCCTCCAGCACCGCCGCGAGCCCCCCGCCGTGATCGGGGTGCGGGTGCGTGAGCGCCACCACCGCGAGCTCGGTGCGCCGGGTCGCGCGCAGCCACGGCACCACCACCGTCGCCCCCGGGTCGGCCTCGCCGTGCAGCGCCCCTCCCCCGTCGACGAGCAGCGTGCGCCCGTCCGGCAGGTCGACCACGATGGCGTCGCCCTGCCCCACGTCGAGGGCGGTCACCCGCAGCGCCCCGTGCGCGGACTGCACGTCTCGCAGGCGCAGCTCCATCGCCCCGATCGCCAGGAGCGCCGCGACGCCCAGCGCCGTGCGCGCCCGCCATCCCACGACCCACATCGCCACGAGCGCCGCCGTCGCGACCGCCGCCTGCCCGCCGGTGGGCGTCGGCCAGACCGCGGACGCCCAGGGGACTCCCTGCGCCCGCGCGGCGAGCGCGAACAGCAGCGCGAGGGCGCGCTCGGTCACCCACCCCAGCGGGGCGGCGAGGGCGGGCGAGAGCATCGAGACGACCGCCGTGGCCAGCGAGAGCGGCAGCGCGACCACCTCCGCGAGCGGCGCCGCCAGCAGGTTGGCGAGCGTCGCCAGCGCGGGCGCCCGGCCGAAGCGCAGCGCGAGCAGCGGCGTCACGGCGAGGCCCACGCGCACCGTCGCCCGCAGCGCCTCGCCGGCCCACCCCAGGGCCCGCCGACCCCACCCCTCGCCCGGCGCTGGGGACCCCACCCCGGCCCG
>CAIOSS010001325.1 GCA_903860995.1 uncultured delta proteobacterium
CGACGAGGCGCAGAACCTCAAGAACCCCACGGCGCTCCAGACGCGCGCGCTCCGCAGCCTCGACGCGGAGTCCAAGTTCGCCCTCACGGGCACCCCCGTGGAGAACCACCTCCGGGACATCTGGTCGATCTTCGATGTGACGGTCCCCGGGCTGCTGGGCGGCGCGACCCGCTTCGCGCGCACCTTCGAGACGCCCGCCCGCAACGGCGACCCGGAGGCCCTTGCGCGGCTGTCGCGGCGGGTGGGCCCCTTCCTGCTGCGGCGCACCAAGCGCGACCCCGCGGTGGCCGCCGACCTGCCGCCGCTCCAGCTCCAGGACCTCGGGTGCGAGCTCACCCGCGAGCAGACCGCGCTCTACCAGGCGATGACCGAGGCCACGCTGGAGGGCATCGCGGACAAGGACGGCATCCAGCGGCGGGCGCACATCCTCGCGGCCCTCACGCGCTTCAAGCAGATCTGCAACCACCCGGAGAGCTTCGAGCCCGAGCGCCCGGACGAGCTCTTCGGCCGCTCGGGGAAGCTCGACCGGGTGCTGGAGGTGCTCGAGGAGCTCCTCGCCGAAGACCAGCGGGTGCTGATCTTCACGCAGTTCATGGAGATGGGTCGCATCCTCCAGCGGGCCCTCGCCGCGCGCTTCAAGGTCGCCGCGGGCTTCTTCCACGGCGGCCTCACGCCCGCGCAGCGCGAGGCCATGGTCGACGCCTTCCAGGGGGGAGGGGGCCCGCCGGTGCTCATCCTGTCGCTGAGGGCCGGGGGCACCGGGCTCAACCTCACCGCGGCCTCCGCGGTGATCCACTACGACCGCTGGTGGAACCCCGCCGTCGAGGACCAGGCGACGGACCGCGCGCACCGCATCGGGCAGACCCGCCGGGTGAACGTGTACCGTCTCGTCACCGAAGGGACGCTGGAGGAGCGCGTGGCCGAGCTGCTGGAGACCAAGCGCGCGATGGCCGACAAGATCCTCGGCGGGGCTGACGAGTCGTGGATCACCGAGATGGACGACCGCGCGCTGCGGGCCTTCCTCTCGCTGGGCAACGGCGCGAAGGGGGAGGGCTGATGGACGACCCGATGCGCGCGCTCCTCGACGGCGTGGCGGGCCTCTCGCGGCGCGCGCCGCTGCCGGCCTACGAGGCGCCCGGGCTGTCCTTCGGGGGGGCCTCGCTGCGCCGCGCCGACGGCCGCTGGGCGTCGCTCACCCTGACGCTCACCGGGGGCGCGACACGCAACCCGACGCGGGTGGAGTACCCGATGGACACCTGGATGGCCGAGAGCGCGAGCTTCGACACGGGCGACGCGCCCGACGACGGCCTGCGCAGCCTGCTGGTGGAGCACGGGCTGCTCTCGCACCCGGCGTGGCTGATCGACCCGGAGCCCGCCGGGCGACCCTCGGAGGGGCCCGCCGCGGCGGCGCTCGACGGCCTGCGTGCGCACCTCACGCGCGTCACCGGGCGCAACGTGCGGTGCCCGGTGTGCCCAGCGCCCTTCCGCCGCGGCGGCTCGCGCTGGTCGGCGAGGACCATCCCCTTCGGGCGCATGGGCGACGAGGAGCGCGCGCTGCTCAAGATGCTCGGGCTGCTGCCGCCCGAGGAGCCCGAACCGGAAGAGGCGCCCTCGTGCCCCCACGCGCCCATGCGGCGCGAGGCGTTGGAGGCGCTCTATCAGGCCTTCCCCGAGCTGGCCTTCGAGGCGGCGACGGTGCTGGTCCCGTCCATCACTCCCGCGGTGACCCGCTTCCTGGTGAGCCCGATGTTGATGCGCTCGCTGCTCCGAGACTGGCTGCTCGTGCCGACCGACGCGGAGGAGGAGTACGCGCCGCTCGTGCAGGGCCCCGAGGAGGCCGGGCTGTCGTCCGGGCAACGCACCGCGCTCGCCCTCGCCGCGGCGGCGTGGGGCGAGGGGGGCGCGCTCACCCGCTTCGCGCCACCGGCCAACGACGCAGGTCCGGTGCCCGCGATGCCGACGAAGGCGGCGCTCCCGCCGCTCGTGCTGCTCTGGCCCGACGGGGTCGCGAAGCCGCCGCCGCCC
>CAIOSS010001326.1 GCA_903860995.1 uncultured delta proteobacterium
CCCGGGGTAGCGGGTGGCCGCGCAGGCGCCGGTGAAGAGGGCGGCGCGCAGGAGGGGGGAGCGCCCGGGCGCGGCGCGCCACGCGACGAGGGCCTCGAGGGTGGCGGTGCCGAAGAGCATCAGCGAGAGGTCGCTGTAGGCCACCGTGGTCTCCCAGAGGAAGGTCGGGTCGGCGGCGACGGCGACGACGGCGAGGGGCCAGGCGCGGGGGGCGTGCGAGCGCGTGAGGTCGGCCAGGAGCAGCAGCGTGAGGGCGCCGCACTCGAGGTGCACGAGCTTGGCGAGGGCGGGGCCGTGGAGCGCCAGCCCGGCGGCGTAGAGCATCTCCGTGAGCAGCGGAAACGAGGTGTAGACCGACGCGCGATCGAGCCCGATGCGTCCGGCGCGCAGGAACCACTCGGGCAGCGCGAGGTGGTAGGTGAGCGCGTCCCAGCCGTAGCGCGGCACGAAGGCGTGGAGGGCGGGGAGCGCGAGCAGCGCGGCGACCCCGGCGAGCAGCCCGAGGGTGGCGCGCGGCGCGGGCTGGAGGTTGTGCTCACCGAGCGCGCGACGCAGGGTGGGCAGACCCGCGAGGGCCGCGGCGACGACCGCGACGAGCACGACCGGCGCCTGGAAGAAGCCCGCCACGCCGAGCACGGCGAGCGTGGAGCCCAGGAGCGCGAAGCCGGCGGCCACGCGAAGCGCGGCCCCGCGAAGGCGACCACCCGAGCGGAGGTGTCGGCCCAGCGGCGCCGAGGCGCCCACCGCGGCCAGGTTGAGGATCGCGAGGCACGCCATCGCGCGGACGATGTCGACGAGCTTGGCGAGCTCCGGGAGCGCGAGCCGCGGCAGCACGGGCCAGTGGGCGTGGCGGACGCCCCAGGCGCCGACGATGAACACCGCGACGATCAGGAGTGCAGCGCGACGCCGTGGCATTGGGGGAGCAGGTGAAATGCAAACAGCCGTTTGAGCGGTTGAGGCTCAAACGGCTGTTTTCTCGGAGCGGGTGAAGAGATTCGAACTCTCGACGTCAACCTTGGCAAGGTTGCACTCTACCACTGAGTTACACCCGCATCGCGAAGGGAGCGCTTGTTTATCCGGGGCCCCTTCGGCTGTCAAGCAACTTTCTTCCGGGAATCGTTCACTCGTAGCGGAGGCCTTCCACGGGGGTGAGCCGCGAGGCCCACCACGCGGGGATGAACGACGCCACGGCCGCGATGAGCATGGCGACGGCGCCCGTGAGCACGAACTCCGCGACGCTGGGCCGCACCGGCACCGAGCGGATCAGATAGACCTGCGCGTCGAGGGGGAAGGGGTAGCGGGTGAGGATCCAGCAGTTGAGGGCGCCCACGCCGAGGCCGGCGGCGGTGCCGAGGCCGCCCACCGCCAGGCCCTGCGCGAGGAAGATTCGCAGGATGGCCGAGTCGGGCGCGCCCATGGCCTTGAGGATGGCGATCTCGCGCTTGCGCTCGAGCACGACCATCACGAGCGTGGCGATGACGTTGAAGGCCGCGATCACGATGATGATCGTGATGACGAACGAGAGTGCGAGCTTCTGGAGGGCGAGCGCGGTGAAGAGGTTGTGGTTGAGCGACTCCCAGTCGAGGGTGTGGAAGGCGCCGCCGCCGAGGGTGCGCTCGATGCGTCGGCCGATGGCGCGGGCGCGCTCGATGTTGCGCACCTTGACCTCGACGCCGGTGACCGCGTCGCCCTGGTCGAAGAAGCGCTGGGCCTGCCAGAGGTCGACGTAGACGAGGCGCGAGTCGTACTCGTCGAAGCCGGCGTCGAAGATGCCCACGACGCGGAAGTCGCGGGCGCGGGGCGTGGCGCCCTGACGCACGAGCGCGGCGTCGGCGCCGGTGAGCGGCGAGATGATGCGCACCTGGTCGTGGAGGGAGAGCGAGAGCGAGCGCGCGAGGGTGCGCCCGATGATGACCCCGGGGAGCTGGGCCTCCGGGCGGCGCCCCTGGGTCTCGGCCTCGTGGGAGACCTCCCGGGCGAAGGTGTCGAGGGGGTCGCTCGCGATGGGATCGTCGGGCGGGAGGGCGTAGCCGGGTGTGGCGCCGGGCGCGAGGCGATCGGCGGGCGCGACGGGCGTCGGGGCCGCGGGCGGTGGGGTCGCAGCGGGCGACGGGGCCGCGTCACGGACGAGCAGCGGGTCGG
>CAIOSS010001327.1 GCA_903860995.1 uncultured delta proteobacterium
ATGGCCGACGACTGGATCATCACCGACACGTGGCGTCGGGAGATGTCCGGCGAGGCGAGCACCACGGTGCACGTCTCGTCGCGCCCGATGGAGATCTCGCCCCCCGACGGGACCATGTACGTCATCGGGGGCGCGTTCGGGGTCTCGATCGAAAGGAGCACCTGGTCCATCGCGAGGCCCTCTCTACTCTCCCGCCGGCACCTTAGCGGTACTGCGTCCCGGTGGGCTCGTAGAGCCGCACTTCGTCAATGTCGCCCGAGAACTGCTCGTACTGTCGAAGCGCCTCGGCCACCCGGTCCTGCGCGCTGCGCGACAGGCCCTCGACCACCGTCGGCACGATGAAGATCATGCCCTCGTGCTCCTGCTCGCTGTTGCGCTCGGAGCCGAAGAGGTACCCGAGGATCGGGATCTGCCGCAGCCCCGGGAGCCCGTTGGAGCCCTGCGACTGCGAGCGCGACCGGAAGCCCGACATCACGATTGACTGCCCGAGCTGGAGATTCACCAGGGTGGTGACGTGGGCGATGTTGCGCCCGGGCATGTCGCCGCCGTTCTCCACCGGGTCGCTGATGTCCGCGTTGACCCGGATGTCGATGCGGGAGCTCTGCGGGTCGAAGCGGGGGGTGACCGTGAGGTTGGTGCCGTAGCTGATGGTGGCGAGCGACGACGACCCGTTGGTGCCGATGAGCTTGAAGTTGAGCTCGCCGCCGTTGCGGTAGGTCGCCTCGTTGCCGTTGGCGGTGATCACCGTCGCCTGCCGGAGGATGCGCGCCCAGCCGCCGTTGCTGGCGATGTCCAGGCGCGGCAGCGGCTGGTTGCTGATGATCGCCTGCGCGAGCTGCACGCCCTCGCCGACGCCGCCCATGCCCATCGGGGCGACGAGGTTGATGGTCGCCGTGGCCTGCGTGCCGGGGGGGTTGCCGCCGATGTACGCCGGCCACGCGATGCCCACCTGGCGCCCGGAGTTGGTGGCAAAGTCGACGAAGTAGAGGTCGAGGCGGACGTTGATGCGCCGCTCGACGATGGTGGCGTCGATGGAGACCAGCGACTCGACCTGGCCGGGGTAGAGCCCCGCGATCTGCTGCACCCGGTGCTGCTGCTGCTCGGAGGCGACGCCGCCCTCGAGGTAGAGCCGCGCGCCGATGCGGCGGATCTGCACGCCGTTGTAGCCCTCGAGGAGGTTCTCGATCTCCGCCTGCACGGCCTCCGGGCGGCGCGCGAACACGGTGATCTGGAGGGTCTCCTGGGCGCCGCTGTTGCGGATGAGCAGGAGCGTGGTCGAGCCCGACCGGGTGCCCACGACCACGAGGTTGCGACCATCGGCCGGGGTGCGCACATCGACGATGCCGGGAGTCCCCTCCGAGAACTGTCGGATGCCCTCGGCGGGCACGAGCACCTGCTCGCCCACGGCGAGGGAGAGGTCGCGCCCGGTGCCGCGGGGCGCGGCGGTGGTGGTGGCCGCGGGCTGCTGGGCGAGGGCGGTGGCGCTGCCGAGGAGGGCCGCGCAGCTCACCGCCGTGAGGCCAACGAACGATCGGAGTCGGAGGGCAATCATGGTGTGCGACCGCAATGGTTCAGAGGGCGTTGGGGTTCTGCGGGCCGATGCGCTCGATGACCTGGCGTCGACGGCGCGAGACGTTGGCGCGGCGGGTGGGCTCGAAGATGTCCTCGATGTTGGTCTCCGGGACCCCTTCGAGGATGGCGATGTCCTCGGGGTTGCGGAGCACCAGGGTGAGGCCCGTGTGCCTGCCCCCGGCGCCGCCGCGGTCGGCGGCGTAGGTGAGCAGCTGGGCCTCTTCCATCGAGACGCTCAGGGTGATCTGCGAGATCTCCACCGGGGCGCTGCCGCCGCCGGTGGTGCCGTTGACCGTCTGCCGCTGCGCCTCGCCGCCCGTATCGCGGCCCGCCGCGAGCACGAGCACGTTCTGGAGCAGCGGGATGGTCACGCGGTCGCCCTCGTTGCCGGTGCGGGACAGCGTGCCGAGCACGTCGACCCGGTCGCCGGGGCGAAGCAGGCCGCCGAAGGAGTTGGTGATGTCGGCGCGCACCGTGATGGCGCGCATGCCCGTCGAGACCAGGGAGGAGAGGTCGCGGCGCGCGTCCGAGGCGGTGGCCAGGTCGGTCCACATCACGGTCTGGTTGGCGCGCAGCCCGTTGGACACGCGCACCCCGATGATGCGCCGGACGTCGGAGTACCGGATGAAGCGGTCTTCGAGGTAGGCCTGCGGAATCAGCCGGTAGCCCATCATGTTCTCGGAGAGCGCGGCCCCGAGGGGGATGTCCTGCACCGCGATGAGCACCCGCACGGGCACGCCGCCCGATGCCTCCGCCTCGAAGCGCTGCTTGTAGAGCAGCAGCAGCACCAGCCCGAGGGCGGCCGCACCGATTGCGATGATGAGCGCCTTGGTGTTCATCCAAGTCTCCGGATGGGCATGAGAGGGGTCTGCGAGGTCTGTGGCCCCCGCTGGGCCGCGGGGCCTGCGCACCGGAGCCTACGCCGAAGGCCGCGCCCGACACAACGACATCAACGGGATGGGAGGAGGAGGGATGAACGCGGGACGGAGGCGGGACGCGCCGGTCAGCGCGCGACGAGGGACATCATCGACGTCACGCCCTCGGCGTGGTCGAAGACCAGGAAGAGCGTCTCGGCGCCCTTCTCGAAGGCGACCATGCGCTCACGGCGGGCCTCGATCTCCGACGGCAGCCGACGGTCGCGCGGGAGGTCGAGGACCGTCCACCCGCGGCGGGTCATCTGCTCGCGGTACCAGCCGCGCACCTGCGCCGCGGGGGCGCGCACGGTGTACACGCCGAGCTTGTTGGGCACGCCATCTTCGTAGGCGGAGATCACGCGGCGCATCTGGGGGTAGCGCGCGAGGCCGGGGATGTCCGCGCCCGGGGCGTCGCCCTGGTCGGGGAAGAGCCGGAGGATGTTGAACTGCCCCTGCGTCGCCACGGTGAGGATGCGGGTGCCGGTGGTGCCGCGGGTGACGTACGCGTAGCGCAGCTCTCCGTAGCGGGAGAGGTCGCCCGAGGCGATCATGGACTCCGCGCGGCGAAGGATCTCCTGGGGGTTGAGCCGGGTCTCGCCGACGTCGAGGCAGGCGACGTAGCCGCCGTCGGCGTCGCCGAAGCGCACCGTCTCGATGGACGCCGCGCGGCGCGCGCCGGGGGCCCACAGCTGGTTGAAGTCAGCGTGGTCGAGGGCGCGGATGCTCTCCGAGAGGTGCCCCGAGGTGCGCGCGCAGCGGGCCTCGTAGTAGTCGAGCACGGCCTCGACGCCGTCGCGGGTGGTGCCCATCGACAGGTAGAGCGACTCGCCGTTGAGCACGACGCGGCGGGGCGACTCCATCACCCCCTGCTCGGCGTAGGGCATGAGCTGGCGCGCGAGGTGGCGGAGGCCCTCGTTCACCTGCGCGCGCGCGGAGCGCACGCTCACGACGGCGGTGACGATCAGGCCCGTGGCGATGAAGGCCCCGAGTCGGGTGAGCTGCGGGAGATGCCGGATGCGACGAAACATGGGCGCGTCTAACCTCCCTATTCTACGGGCACACCGGGATGACGGCGCAGAAGAGCTGGCGCGCCACGTCGGCCGGCGTCGAGCGCACGGTGTTGCAGGCCATGCTGTTGCCCGCGAGGGCGTTGACCGACCCGCCGCCGAGCAGCGTCGGGCGGTTGACCGGGCGGGTGAGGCGCCCGGAGGCGGTCTGCCCGACGAAGCCGCCGAGCAGCGAGGACCCGGCGCCGCCGAGCATGTTCTGGAGCGAGTTGAGCGCGCCGGGGCGCTCGCCCGCGCCGGCCGCGGGGTCGGCGCCGACGCGCACCTGGCTGCACCCGGGCAGCGGGCGCTGGCAGGCCTCGAAGGCGTAGCTCACCACGCAGTGGCGGTTCTGCTGCATGGTGTAGAGCTTCGTGCTCCAGGCCTTGTGCACGAACATCATGCAGCCGAGCACGGCCACGAAGAAGGGGATCATCACCACGGTCTCGGCGTAGGCCGCCCCGCGGGAGGGGTGGCTTCGTCGGCGGCGGGGCTGTCGGGTCGTTGGGGCGTTCACGGCGCTTCAGCTCCTCTCAGTGGATGATGACCCGGTCGATGATGCTCAGGTCGATGCCCGGGCCGACGGCGCCGCTGATGCCGAGGAGGTTGGTCGGCATGCGGAAGCGGCGGAAGCGCGCGCGCCAGTACATGTGCCAGGTCCACTCGTCGCGGGCCTCGTCGCCCTCGTAGTAGTACTCGGCCTGCGCGAGGCCGACGCGCGACAGGTTGCCGATGGTGCCGAAGAGCCCGCCGCCGCCGGTGTTGCGGCCCCAGGCGGCCATGGACACGCCGCGCTCGTTGGCCTGGAAGGGCGGCGTCCCGATGACGATGCCGCGGATCTGCACGTACTCGCAGTCCTGGCCCGGCATGCCGTCGTTGCAGCTGCCGTCGCCGGGGTCGATCTCGTGCGGCCGCATGTTGGCCTCGTTGCGGGGGCAGAAGAACAGGGCCATCGCCTCGTCGAGGAGGCGCCGCGCCCAGCCCACCACCGTCGCCCCGCCGGGGATGATGGCGAGGGGAAAGGTGAGGAAGCGCGACAGCGGCTCGGCGGCGTGGAGGCAGGTGCTGCGAATGTTGACCGGCCGCACGGGCAGCGGGTGGTCGATCATCGGGTGGATGAACCCGGCGGTCACCGGCGGCTGGTAGGTGCCCGCGAGGGTGGTCACCACCACGCGGGTCTGCGCGAGGTACGGCCAGGTGGTGCGGATGACGTCCTGGGCGCTGTGCCCGAGGCGAAGCGCGGGCTGCACGACGCCGTTCTCGTAGGAGTTGGCGAGGTTGCGAATGAAGTTGCCGGCCTGGCCGAGCGCGGCCGAGAGCGGCGGCGCCCAGACCGTGAGCGCGGCGGCGGCGAAGAGGGCCCACTGCACCAGGCGCATCGCAAACAGGATCGAGACCAGCAGCGCCATCACGATGTTGATCATCGCGATGAGGTTCATGCCGCGGGCGTGCATCACGGCGCCGGAGAAGGCCACGGCGTCGGCCGCGTCCTGCATGCGCTCCCGGAAGATGATCGTGTTGCCGATACCGATGATGTAGTAGAGGAAGCCCGTCACCAGCATCGCCATGAAGACGCCGATCACCATGATGGCGCCGGAGTCGTCGCGGTGGAGTCCGGGTCGAGGCGTGCGTGTGTTGGTGCCGCGCATGGATTACCTCGAGCGGGAGGCGCTGTAGCAGGCGCCGGTGATGGAGCGCGCGGTGCCCTGCACCGGGAGCGTCGACTCCGCGCGGATGACGTAGTAGCTGCCGCCGGTGAGGGCGAGCAGCACGGCGCTGGCCGAGCCGCCGGTGCCGGTGTGGTTGAGCTCTTCGAGGCCGGGCTGCGCGGCGTTGAGGCGGGCGGCCGCGGACTGCACGGTCTCGGTCTGGATCTGGATGTCGCGGATGGAGGCGCGGCCGGCGCGCACGGAGTTGGCGACCGCGCGGATCTGCTCGATGGGCTGGTTGGTGTAGAGCTGGAGCGCGCTGTCGCAGGCCATCTTCGACACGATGGGAACGCCGCAGTGGAAGAGGTAGGTCACCCGGGTGGTGAGCTCTTCGCGGCTGCTCCACCGGTCGCGGTAGCGGGTCTCGCGCTCGGCGTGGGGGAAGGTCACCGCCATCGCGACGTTGTTGTAGACCAGCGCGCCGAGGGCGAGCCGCGCGGCGGGCGAGGTGGTGCCGCCGATGGCGTCGTAGATGCCCTGGCGCCGCGGGTCGCTGTCGTGCGTGAGCTCGTCGAGGGAGGGCGAGGTGGCCACCAGGGGGAAGCCCGCCGCGAAGCGCACCGCGTCGAGGCGAGCGCCGCCGCTCGAACCACCGCCGCCGCCGCCGCCGAAGCCGGTGCCCCCGGGGGCGCTGCCCGCGCCGAACAGGGAGCCCAGCGCCGAGGCCGGGTCGTCGCCGCGGCCGCCGCCGTTGACGACGTTCTCCGGTGCGCCGTCGTAGCGCTGCGGACAATCCGGGAACACCACGATGGCCGCGCGGGCGGCGGAGGCCGCGGCGTGCTGCACCACGAGGTGGGCGCTGTAGAGCAGGGCCAGCTGCATCATCCCGAGGCACAGGATGAAGAAGGGGATGAAGGCGACCAGGAACTCGACGTACACGGCGCCGCCGGTGTCGTCGTGAAGGGAGGGTCGGGGGCGTGTGTTCGTGGCGCTCATGCGTTGGCTCGTCACACGGTCGGGTAGAGGGAGAGGGCCGCAACGCAGGTGCCTGCGAAGATCGAGCCGCCGAGGCGGAAGCGCGTCAGCATCTCGGGACGGATCTCCCGGCGCCACGTCTTGGGCATCACCGGGTTGATCGCGAGAAAGAAGGCGTTGACCAGGACGCCGAGCAGGCGGCCGTGCCAGGCGAGGCGGCCCATGGAGAGCAGGCTGCC
>CAIOSS010001328.1 GCA_903860995.1 uncultured delta proteobacterium
GAAGCGGTCGAGGTCGACGCTCTCGTGCATCGCCTGGACGCGGGACCCCAGCAGCGAGGTGGACACCACGCTGCGAGCATAGAACGGCGCGTCTTCGAGCGTGCGAACTACGCGCGCCGGCGCACCGGGGTCGGCGCGGGAGGTGCGCGCAATGCCCCAGCGGGTGCGGCCGAGGGAGCGCTCGGCGGGCACCTCGACGACCTCGGCGCTGCCGTCGGGGAGGTAGCGCCGGGCGAGGCGCACGCGGGTCGCGTGGCCGTCGCGGGCGGTGGTGTCGTAGAGCACCACGGGCCGGCCGTCGACGTCGGCGCGGGACCAGTCCCAGCCGTGGAAGTCGTCCTCCAGGGCGGCGTCGCCCGCGTTGGCGTCGTGGTACCCGACGCCCGACCAGCGGAGCGCGGGCTCGGTGAGCTCGACCTCGACGCGGCAGAGCGGCGCCACGGCCCACCAGAGGTGGCGACCGGCGGCGTCGAGGGCCTGCGGGGCGCCGTGGAGCACCGTCGGGATCACCCGCACCCGTCCGACGATGCGACCGGGGACGAGGGAGGGGAAGGGGGAGGTCTGCTCGCGGAGGTCGATGAGGAGCTCGCCGCGCTCCCAGCGGAGGTTGCTCGCGCCAATGGTGAGGTGGGCGGGGCCGCGGGAGACCTCCGCCGCGCCGCGCTCGGTGAGCGCCCAGGTGGCCGAGCGAGGGCCGTACAGGGCGACGTTCATGGTGCAGTGCTCCAGCGGGTCAGGCTTCGTGCCGGACACCGACGCCGCGGCGCGCGCCTTCGCGTACCAGGGTGAGAACACGTTGCCCACCATGCCAATGAGGGTGAGCCCGTGCTGGCCGTCGTCGCTCAGCGCGTCGACGTACCACCACGCGTAGCCGCCGCGGGTGACCGCGCGGTCGAAGCGAGGTCCGTGAGCACGCTCTCCGCCGCCAGCAATCCGCTCCTCGCCACCATCGGCACCCCGGCCCCCGGGTGCGCGCTCCCGCCGCACAGGTACAGCCCCGGGAGCTTCGAGCGCGACGGCGCCCGGGCCAGCGGCGAGGTCCACCCGTGCGAGGGCGGGCCGTAGAGCGCGCCCCCCGTCGCCGGGAACATCCGCTCGAAGTCCGTCGGCGTGGTGATCACGCGGCGCGACGGGTCCCAGTCCAGGCTGAGTCCGAGGGCCTCGAGGTGTCGTCGGGTCGTGGTCTCGCATCGTTCGATCTCTTCCTCGGAGAAGGGGCGCCGGTCGCCGCGCGCGGGGGCGTTGACGATCATGAACAGCCGCTCGCGCCCGTCGTCGGTGGCGGGCGCGCGGCCGGTGTCGTCGCGGTCCTGGGCGCATACGTAGACGGTGGGCTCGGAGGGGAGCGAGTCGCCGTCGGTGATCTCGCGAAACTCCCGCGGGTAGTCGCGGCTGAAGAACACGTTGTGCCGCACCAGGGGGAACGCCCCTGCCTTCGCGACCGCGCTGAAGGTCACCGCCGAGAGCGAGCGCGCGGCCCCGGCGTCGACCGGCCACGCGCGCTGCGCGGGCGCGCCGAACAGGCCCGTCGCGAGCGCGTTGACGTCCCCGTTGAACACCACCGCGTCGGCCTCGAGCGCGCGGCCGTCGTCGAGGCGCACGCCGGTGGCCCGGTGCCCGTCGGTGATCACCTCGGACACCCCGGTGCCCAGCGCGAACTCCACACCCTGCTCGGCGGCGAGGCGGGCGAGAGCCTCGGCGAGGCGGGACATGCCGCCGCGCACCACCCAGACGCCCTCGCGCTCGACGTGGGCGATGACGTTGAGCGTGGCGGGTGCCAGGAAGGGCGACGAGCCGCAGTAGGTGGCGTAGCGCCCGAAGAGCTGGAGCAGCCGCGGGTCGCGGAAGAAGTCCCCCAGCGCCGACCAGAGGGTGCGGGTCGCGTCGATGCGGGCGAGCGCGATCATCCCGCGCAGCCCCTGGTCGCGGAGTACGCTCCCGAGCGTCGGCCGCTGGGCGCGCATGAAGGGGCCCTCGACGTGATCGTGGATGCCCTTCGCGTAGGCGCAGAACGCGCGGTACCCCTTGGCCTCGCGCGCCCCGGCGAGGGCGCCGATGGCGTCGGCCGTGCGGTCGACGTCGCGGTAGAGGTCGAGGCGCGAGCCGTCGGCCCAGGCGTGGCGGGCGAGCACCTCCACCGGGTCGAGGGTGACGTACGCGTCGAGGGAGGCGCCCGCGGCGGCGAAGAGCTCATCGAACACGGCGCGCACGGTGAGCACCGTGGGGCCCGAGTCGATGCGCCGGCCGGCGACCTCGACCTCGCGCATCTTGCCGCCGACCCGCGGTGCGCGGTCGAGCACCGTGACCGCGAGGCCCCGGGCAGCCAGGGAGATCGCGGCGCTCAGGGACCCGACGCCGGCGCCCACGACGACGACGCGGCGGGCGCGCTGGGGGGTGGTCCTTCCGTCTGCCATCTCAACCCTTGTGATGCCCCAAGCCCGGCATCGGGCGCACAATCGTCGAAACAGTGGCTCAGGTGCGGCGGGCTTCGAGGTCGCGGCGCAAGAAGGCCCGGAAGGTGTCGAGGCCGTCGCGCTCCCAGGCCGACTCGATGGCGGCCGCGAGGGCGCGGTTGCGGGCCATGAGCTCCTGGAAGGCCGGGTAGTCGGCGTCGGAGGGGTCGACGGTGACGTGCTGGTCGTGGGTGTCGGCGCGGAAGAACCACGCGTCGCGACCAGGCAGGCGCTCGATGACCAGCTTCATGTGGGGGTAGGACACGTTGCCCAGGCGGAGGGCGAAGCAGGCGTCGCCGTCGCGCTCGAAGGCCGGGCTCTCGTAGAGGTCGCCGTCGGGGCTGAGGTGCACCGCGTCGGCGAGCGACGCCGCGCGGACGGGGGGCCCGGCCGGGTAGGCGAGGCCGAGGTAGGTCTCGATCGCGCGGTCCACGGCAGCAGGAGGGGGTCGTTCGGTGCGCGTCATGGACTCCGCAGGGTCACCGTGGGGAATCAGTCGGAGGGGGAGGTTTCGACGCTAGCACGACGGTTCGGAGCGAAGCATGTGCTAGACCGCGGGACCGATGCACGCAGTCGCACCCACTGATGTGCTGGTGGTTGAGGACGACCCCGACCTCAATGAGATGATCGGGGCGTACGTCCGGCTCGCTGGATACACCTACCGGCCCGCGCTCGACGGCGACGCCGCGGTGCGCGCGCTGCGCGAGAAGGCCCCCGCGCTGGTGCTGCTCGACCTGATGCTCCCGGGCATCGACGGCTTCGAGGTGTGCCGGCAGATGCGGGCCGACGAGGCCACGCGGGACGTGCCGGTGGTGATCCTGAGCGCGGTCAACGAGCCCGATGCGCGCCGCCGGGCGCAGGAGCTCGACGTGCGGGCGTACATCACCAAGCCCTTCGACCCTGACGCGCTGATAGACGCGCTGCGTCGTTACGCGCCCGTCGGCGGCGTGTAGTCCCTCCCTTTCGCGGAGGGGCGACGGCGGTGATCGGAGCGCTGGAGACTCGACGGCCGCGGCGGTCGGCGCCATACAGCATCACAGGGCCGATGGTTCACGCGCAGAGCCACTGAATGAAGCAGTCGAGGCGGCACACGGTGCTGGTGGTCGACGACGAGCCGGACGTGATCCAGAGCGTCAAGGACCTGCTGCGCCTGGAGTACAACGTGCTCGGCGCGACGCGGGCCTCGGAGGGCATGCGCCTGCTCGGCGAGCAGGAGGTGCACGTGGTCATGACCGACCAGCGGATGCCCGAGATGAGCGGGGTGGAGTTTCTCCACTGGGCTCGCGCGGAGCACCCGGACACGGTGCGGCTGCTGTTCACCGGGTACGCCGACCTGCGCGCGGTGATCGACGCCATCAACCAGGGCAACGTCTACCGGTACATCACCAAGCCGTGGGACCCGGACGAGCTCCTGGCGGTGATCCGCGAGGCGTGCCAGCGCCATGACCTCCTCGTCGATCGCAAGCGGCTGCTAGAGGAGCTGGAGGTCAAGAACGCCTCGCTCCGGCGGGCGAGCGAGCTGAAGAGCGCGTTCATCCGGGTGTTGGGCCACGAGCTGCGCACGCCGTTGACCATCCAGCTGGGTCTCACGCAGCTCGCGCTGCGCACCGAGGGGCTCGCGCCGCCGGCGGTGCGCGACTGGCTCGGGCGCATCGAGCGCGCCGCCCAGCGCCTATACGTGCGCTCCGAGCAGCTCATGGTGCTGCTGCACGGCGAGCGCTTCGCCCAGGCCCTGGAGCGGGCGCCGGCCGACCTCAACACGCTCGTGCGCGACGCCGCCGACGAGGTGCGGCCCTTCGTCGAGCGCCGGGGCCAGTCGCTCATCGTCGACGCGCCGGCAGACCTCGGGACCATCGAAATCGATGCTTCGAAGATCGGCGACAGTCTCAACCAGCTGCTGCTCAACGCGATCAAGTTCACGCCTGACGGGGGGAAGGTGACCGTGAGCGCCCGGCGCGCGGGCCGTGGGGCGCGCCTGGAGGTGCGCGACTCCGGCGACGGCGTCCCGGAGGCGGCGATGGAGCACCTCTTCGAGCCCTTCTTCACGGGCTTCGACACCGACCGGCACTCGTCGGGCACCTTCGAGCACGGGACGCGCGGGCTCGGCCTCGGGCTGAGCGTGGTGAAGGCCTTCGTCGACATGCACGGCGGCACGGTGAGCGCGCGGCGCACCGAGCAGGGCGGGATGGCCTTCGTCATCGACCTGCCCGGGGGGTGAGGGAAGGCCTTCAGGGGACGATGGACAGGCGGGGCGGAGGGCGCGGCGGGAGGCGCACCGTGAAGCGCGCCCCGGACCCGGCGGGGGACTCCACCTCGATGGCGCCGCCGTGCTCCTGCACGATGCCATAGCTGATGCTGAGCCCGAGGCCGGTGCCCTCCCCCGGCGCCTTCGTGGTGAAGAAGGGGTCGAAGATGCGGTCGATCACGGCCGGGTCGACGCCGGGGCCCGCGTCGGTGACCTCGATGACCACGCCCCCGTCGGCGCCGGCGGTGGTGCGCGCGAGCACCTGCGAGCCGGAGGGTGAGGCGTCGACGGCGTTGGCCAGGAGGTTCATCACCACCTGGTTCACCTTGCCGGGGTAGCACGCGATCTTCGGGATGGCGCCGAGCGCGAGCACGATCTCGACGCCCGTCTTGCGCGCGCGCCCGCGGAGGATGTTGGCGGTCGACTCGATGCCGGGGTTGAGGTCGACCTCGAGCAGGTCGCTCTCGTCGAGGCGGGCGAAGGTGCGCAGGTCGCTCACGATCTGCTGGATGCGCTTCAGGCCGTCGCGCGAGCGGTCGAAGAGCGGGAGCAGGTTCCCGAGGGTGTAGTCGAGGTCGATGCGCTCGGCGGCCGCGGCGATCTCCGCCGCGAGCTCGGGGCGCGCCGCGGCGAGGTCGTCGGCGCCCTGCCGGTAGAGGGACAGGATCGCGGCGACGGCGCCGACGTCGCGCTGCGCCACGGCGAGGTTGTTCACCACGAAGGCCAGCGGGTTGTTGATCTCGTGGGCGACCCCCGCGACCATCTGTCCGAGCCCCGCGAGCTTCTCGGTCTGCACCAGCACGCTCTGGGCGCGGCGCAGCGCCTGGTGGGCCTCGCGCTCGGACTGCGCCGACGCGCCGAGCTCCTCGTTGAGCTGGCGCAGCTGGCGGTTGGCGTCCTCCACCTGCTGGGCGCGCACGTAAATCTCCGCGGCCATCTTGCCCGCGCGGGCGCGCAGCTCCTCGTTGCGCTGCTCGCGCTCGGCCCCGACGTCGCGCGCGCGGGTGAGCGCGGTGAGGTCCTCCACCGAGTGCAGCACGTACAGCACCTCGCCGTCGGGGCCGAGCACCGGTGTGTTGATCGGGTCCCAGATCCGGAGCTCGAAGGTGCCGTCGGGCTGGCGGATGTCGTAGCGCTGCAGCGCCATGTGGTCGGGGACGCGGTCGCGCAGCACCCGCGCCAGCGACGCGCGCAGGTTGCTGACGCCGTCGGCCTCGGGGGCGTCGGGGTTGTCCGGGAACACGTCGAAGAGAGCGCGGCCCACCACCGCCTCGCGCCGGGTCATGGTCGCGCGGAGGTACGCGTCGCTCGCGGCCAGGACGGTGAGGTCGGGCGACAGCGCCATGTAGAGCCCCGGCGTCGACTCGAACAGCAGGCGGAAATCCGGCGGCATCGTTCCGGAACGATGGCCTCTGCGACCCGTGTCGTCCATTCGTGGGACCGTCAGCCGCCCGCCCGGGCGGCCTCCCAGGAGAGCTTGAAGCGCGCGAGGTACTTCCGCAGCCGGTCGGCGTCGTTGACCGAGGCCCGCCCGCTGCGCGAGACCGCGAACAGCGCCCGCCCCGCGGCCGAGAGCGTGGGCGACGCGCGGCACACCCGCACCACCTCCGCGAGCTGCGCCCGGTCGAAGCGGTCGAGGGCCGCGACGCCCTCCTCGCCCAGCACCGCGCGCAGCCCGCCGTCGTCGGCGGTCACGGCCTCGCCCCGGGGCGCCTCGGCGAGGCGCCATCGGGCCCGCAGCCGGGCGACCTCGTCGTCGACGGTGGGCAGGTCGATGCGGCCGCCGGGGCAGAGCGTGGCCATCCGGGTGACGGCGGCGCCGAAGTCCCGGAAGTTGCCCGTCCAGAGGGCCTCCGGGGAGGTTGCGAAGGCCACGAAGCGGGCGCGGGCCTCGCGGCGGAAGGCCACCCTCGCCCCGAGGGCGCGCTCGCACTGCGCGAGCTCGAAGTCGAGGTTGGGCTCGACGTCCTCGGGGCGGTCGCGCAGGCCGGGGAGCGCGAAGGTCCAGAGCTCGATGCGGGCGAGGAGGTCTTCGCGGAAGCGCCCCTCGGCGACCCGGGCGACGAGGTCGCGGTGCGTGCCCGCGAGGAGCTGGAAGTCGCTGCGCACCTCCCGGTCGCTGCCCATCGGGCGGAAGCGCTTCTCCTCCACCGCCCGCAGGAGCATCGCCTGCTCGTCGAGCCCGAGCTCGGCGATCTCGTCGAGGAAGAGCGCGCCCCCGTCGGCCTTTCGCAAGAGGCCCTCGCGCTCGCCCACGGCGCCGGTGAACGCGCCCTTCGCGTGGCCGAAGAGGGTCGACATCGCGCCGTCGCCCCGGAGCGTCGCGCAGTTGACCTCGACGAGCTCGCCGGCCACCTGCCGCCGTGACTTCTTGAGGGCGAAGATGCTGCCCGCGAGCTGCGACTTGCCCGCGCCGGTGGGCCCCGTGAGCAGGATGGGTGCGCGGGACGCGACGGCCACGCGTTCGATGCGGGCGATGAGGGCGTTGAAGGCCGGGTTGCGGGTCTCGATGCCGGACTTGAGCACGCCGGTGCGCTCGCGCGCCTCGGCGGCGAAGCGCGACGCGAGGCGGTCGTAGCGAGAGAGGTCGAGGTCGATGGCGCGCCACGAGCCCACCGCGGGGTGCCCGGGGTCGCGCTCGCCGCGGGCGGGCGGAGAGGTCTGGAGCAGCCGGGCCGGGAGGTGCCGCGACTCGGTGAGGAGGAAGAGCACGATCTGGGCGACGTGGGTGCCCGTGGTGATGTGCACGAGGTAGTCCTCGCGCTCGGGGTCGAAGGGGTACGAGCGCGCGAAGTCGTGGAGGGCGCCGTAGACGGGCTCGAGGTCCCACGGGTCGGCCATGGGGCAGGGCACGAGGTTGACCGTGGTCTCGGGCGACACCCGGGCGATGTCCTGCCGGAGGGTCTTCGCGAGCGAGCTGTACTGGGGCTGATGCAGCAGCTCGAAGCGCGCCACCAGCAGGTCGGGGTGCTGGCACGCGGCGACGGTGGGGCGCCAGCGGTCCCAGCGCGCCGCCGAGGCGCCGGAGTCCAGCGTCGGGCCCAGGAGGCCGATGACCACCGTGGGCTTCTTCTTCGCCATGGGGATAAGGCGCTTGATACCACGGTATCGTACCCGGGGACGAAGACCGCGGGAAACAAGGGTTTCGATGGATGGCACGCGCCCTGCAAAAGGCCTTGGATCAGGAGGTCACCGATCATGAGCGAGCGCGGCTACGAGGTCTTCGAGGTGGAGGGTGGGGTGCCGATCAAGGCGTGGACGCGCGGCGTCGCGGTGGAGGACCACGCCCGCGACCAGCTCTCGCGCCTCGCGGCGATGCCCTTCGTGCACAAGTGGGTGGCCGCGATGCCCGACGTGCACGTCGGCATCGGCGCGACGGTGGGGAGCGTGGTGCCGACGGTAGGCGCGATCATCCCCGCGGCGGTGGGCGTGGACATCGGCTGCGGGATGATCGCGGCGCGCACGAGCCTCACGGCGAGCGAGCTGCCCGACCACCTCTTCGGCATCCGCGACGCCATCGAGCGGGCGGTTCCGCACGGGCGCACGGACAACGGCGGCCGCAACGACCGCGGCGCGTGGCGCGACGTGCCGGCGGCCGTGGACGAGGCGTGGGCCGGGCTGAGCGCCGAGTACGCGGCCATCGTGGAGAAGCACCCGCGGCTCGGTCGCGGGCCGGAGCGCGCGCAGCTCGGGACGCTCGGCACGGGGAACCACTTCATCGAGGTGTGCCTCGATGAGAGCGATCGCGTGTGGGTGATGCTGCACTCGGGCTCGCGCGGCGTGGGCAACCGGGTGGGCTCGCACTTCATCGAGAAGGCCCGGGAGGACATGGCGCGGTACCACATCCGCCTGCCCGACCAGGACCTCGCGTACCTACCGGAGGGGACCGTGCACTTCGACGACTACCTCCGGGCGGTGGGGTGGGCGCAGGAGTACGCGCGGGTCAACCGCGAGCTGATGATGCGCGCGGCGGTGGCGGCGTTGCGGGCGACGGGCCTGGTGCCGGCCTTCGAGGCGTCGCTGGAGGCGGTGAACTGCCACCACAACTACGTGAGCCGAGAGCACCACTACGGGCGCAACGTGTGGGTGACCCGCAAGGGCGCCGTGCGGGCGCGCGAGGGCGAGCTGGGGATCATCCCGGGGAGCATGGGGGCGCGGTCGTTCATCGTGCGGGGGAAGGGAAACCCCGAGAGCTTCCACTCGTGCAGCCACGGGGCGGGGCGGGCGATGACGCGCACGAAGGCGCGGAAGGTGTTCACCCTCGACGACCACGCGAAGGCGACGGCGGGGGTGGAGTGCCGCAAGGACGCCGACGTCATCGACGAGACGCCGGGGGCGTACAAGGACATCGAGGCCGTGATGCACGCGCAGCGCGACCTCGTCGACGTGGTGTACACGCTGCGCCAGGTGGTCTGCGTGAAGGGGTGATCGGGGCGATGCGCGACGAAGCGAACACGGTGACCCTCGACGGGTCCGAGGGCGAGGGCGGCGGGCTAAGGGCCCTCGACGCTGGCCTTCGAGGGCGGCACGCACAACCCGATGGCGACGCCGTACGAGTTCATCGCGCGGGCCTTCGTGCCGGTGATCAACCGGATGGGCCCGACGAAGGAGATGATCGTCGCCGCCGCGGAGGCCGGCATCCTCGGGTCGATGCCGTCGATCAACCTCCGCTCGCACGGGGACTTCCGCGAGGCGCTCGGGTGGATCCGCCAGCGCACCGACCGGCCCTTCGCCATCAACCTCACCATCAAGCTCACCGACCCGGAGCGCCTCCAGCAGGACTTCGAGGCCTGCATCGAGTTCGGCGTCCCCGCGGTGATCACCAGCGACGGCAACCCCTCGGAGATCGCCCGCCGCGCGCGCGACCGCGGCACGGTGTTGCTCCACGACGTCATCCATTCGAAGCACGCGCTGAAGGCGCAGGAGTCCGGCGCCGACGCGATCATCGGCGTCGCCGCGGGCGCGGGCGGGCACGCCGGCACCACCTCCCCCTTCGTGCTCTACCCCTAAAACCTCCGCGAGCACCTCCGGGTGCCCATCGTGGCCGCGGGGCGCACGCCAACTTCCTGCGGCAGACGCTCCCCGACAGCGCGTCCGCCCCGGCGGACCGCAGCGCCGTGCAGAGGGAGGGCGGCAAGAAGTGGAAGGACATCTGGAGCGCCGGACAGGGCGTGGCCCTCGCCCGCGAGGTGAAGCCCATCGCCGCGATCGTCGACGACGTGGTGCGGGAGTACGCGGAAGCCGTGCGCGCCCGTGCCCCTGCGGGAGGACTGAACCCGCTGCGAGGGCGCTACCGCTCTCGCGCCGTCGACCCCATACGGAGGTTCAACCCGTCGATGCCCACGCCGAAGCCCAAGGTTCCTGTTCGCGAGCGTCTCAGCACGATCGCGCAGGCGCCCAAGGTGAAGCGCAGCGTGGAGCTGGTGCGGAAGACCATCCTTCCCCCGGAGCGACACTCGCGGTGGAAGCGCATGTCCGCCGCGGCCCTGGTGATCGCGGGCCTCGGCTTCGTCGCGTACCTGGGGACGGGCAGCGCGGCCTGGGCGGTGCTGCTGCTGGTGGTGGCGGTGCCGGTGGTGGTGCTCCCGATGGTGCTGCTCATCGGGATGGTGCTGGAGACCCGGGAGAGCCGCGACCGCTGACGCCGCGCCCGCTCAGGGCACCACGCAGCGATAGACGGCCACGGCGCCGTTCTCCAGGGGGAGGCAGCGCTCGGCCTGGACGCAGTCGCGGTCAGAGGTGCAGCCCTGGCGCTGCACCTGCTCGGCCCACTGGGCGATGTGGTTGCCCTCGCCGAGGTTCTGGAAGGGCAGCCAGAAGGCCGGGGTGCTGACCTCGGGGGTGCCGCCCCGCCCCGGGCGGAAGGCGGCCATCCAGAGCTGCGTGGTGCGCATCGGGGTCTCGCGCGTCTGCTGGCGCAGGCGCAGCCCGTTGTCGCGCCGGCTGGAGAACGTGAACCACATCAGGGTCTCCGCCTGGAAGCGCTGGACGAAGGGCGCCCACTTCGGCCACGAGTTGCCCATCCCCTCGGCGAGGTCGGCGCGGGCGAGGTGCGTCGCGGCCCCGCCCCCCGCGGGGACCACCCAGAGCTGGGCGTCGATGTTGTGGTTGGAGCTGCCCTCGGCGCGGTTGAACACCACCCACGCGTCGTCGGGCGAATACGCGGGGTAGTAATTGTTGTTGCGGACGCCGTCGGCGCGCACGAGCGTCGTCGCGGCGCCGAAGGACGCGCCGCCCCAGGGCATGGTGAAGAGGTCGGCGGGGCCGTCGTGGCCCGGCGTGCCGAAGAGGGGGAAGGACGAGCGCGCGCGGGAGAACACCGCCGCCCGGCCGCCGCGCGACCAGTCGGGGTGGCTCCCGAGGGGTCCGCCCGGGAGGCCCGGGACCTCGGCGCCGCTGGCCGGGTCGCGCAGCGCGAGGCGGTTGCCGTCGCTGGTGAGCAGCCAGCGGACGTCGGGCGAGAAGGTGCCGAAGTTGGCGCCGTAGTCGGCGGAGAGCGGCGCGCGCGACGTGACGTCGAAGATGCGCGTCGCCGCGGGGGCCGGGATGAAGCGCCCCGCCATGATGCGCGAGCCGTCGCGCGAGAGGACGTGGCAGCCGACGCAGTGGATGGGGTCGCCGCGCAGGAAGGGCTCGGTGCGCGCGCCCGCGCGGCCGAACTCGTAGCGGTTGATGCTCCCGCCCGAGGCGGTCCAGTAGTAGAGCCCGCCGCGGACGTCGAAGTTGGTCACACCGAGCGAGCGCGTCGCCGAGCGGCCCACGCCGGCGCCCGCCAGGGTGGTGCCGCGCACCGTGAGCGCGACGTCGCCCGAGGGCTGCGCGACGCGGGCGAGCTCGGCGTACGCGGCCTCGTCGAGGCTCAGCACGCAGCCGTCGGCGACCACCGTGCAGCGCGTGAACACCCGCAGCGCGCCGCGGTCGCCGCGGAGCGACACCTCGAAGAGCTCGTTGCCCGCGCCGGGCCGGAAGTGCACCTCGAAGCCCGTGAGGTTGGGCGGCAGCACCGTACCGTCCTCGGGGGTACACGATCGTGGGCGCGCCGCCCACCACGCGGTCGACGTCGCGGGGGGTGGGGTCGCCCGCGTCGCGCTCGGGGGTCCACGCGTCGCCGAGGGTGATCGAGCCCGCGTCACGGCCGAGGTCGACGGGCGCGCCGAGGTCGACGGGCGCCGGGCGGTCGATGACCATCGCGGGCACGTCCATCGCGACGGGCGGGACGTCCACCGCGACGGGCGGGACATCCATCGCCGCCGCGGGGCGATCGACGGCCGCGCCGGTGTCTCGCGCGCCGGTGTCGCGTGGGGCCGAGCCGGCGTCGCGCGGCGGCGGTGCTGGGCCGCGACAAGCTCGCGCAGGACCAGCTCATCCGGCTCATGGCGGTGCCCCACTGGGGCCGCGAGAGCGCGCGGCGGGTGGCGCGCGAGCACCCCGCGACGCACCGGCTCATCACGGCCTGGGTGGCGGGGGTCAACCGCCGCGTCGACGAGATCAACACCGGCGCCGTGCCCCGGCCCCCCGCGGCTTCCGCGCGAGCGAGTTCGACTTCGCCCCGGAGCGCTGGACCACCGACGACCCCTACGTCGTCGGCCGGCTACAGCTCTTCCGCAACGCCAACCAGCTCGACTACGACA
>CAIOSS010001329.1 GCA_903860995.1 uncultured delta proteobacterium
GGCGGGCGGGTGCGGGCGGGGGTGGCGCGGGACTCGGCGAGGGCGTCGAGGGTGGCCTGGAGGCCGTCGCAGAGGGAGCGGAGGTGGTGCGCGCGGGCGATGGTGAGCACGGCGTCGACCCGGCGGCGCAGCTCGTCGCGCATCCGCAGCTGGCGCGGGTCGGCGAGCACGGCGCCCAGGGTGGCCTTGATCTCGACGATCTTCCGGGGCAGGTGCCGGACGAACGCGCTGCGTGGATCTTCGTCGGGAGTCTGCACGGTGGAATGGCCTCCAGGAGTAGTCGAAAGGCACGGGCCGGGCCAAGTTCTGCGCGGACATGCTAAGGGAGCGCCCCGGAAAAGAGGCGATGCGGCAGTGAAGTTCATCGATGAAGCGGAGATCGACGTGGCGGCGGGGGACGGGGGCCCAGGGGCGGTGTCGTTCCGCCGGGAGGCGCACGTGCCCTTTGGCGGGCCCAACGGCGGCGATGGCGCGCGGGGCGGCAGCGTGATCCTGACGGCCGACGAGCAGGTCGGCACGCTGCTGCAGTTCCGCTTCAAGCCGCGCTGGCAGGCGGAGCACGGGGAGAAGGGCGGCCGCACCGACTGCAACGGCAAGAGCGGCGAAGACCTGCGGCTGAAGGTGCCCGTGGGCACGGTGGTCTACGACATGGAGACCCACGAGGTGCTGGCCGACCTGCACACCAAGGGTCAGACCGTGGTGGTCGCCAAGGGCGGCCGCGGCGGCCTCGGCAACATGAACTTCGCCACCCCGTGGGACCAGGCGCCCCGCAAGGCCCAGCCCGGCGAGCCGGGCGACCACCGCAAGCTGCGCTTCGAGCTGAAGCTCCTCGCGGACATCGGGATCCTCGGGTTTCCCAACGCGGGCAAGAGCACGTTCATCGCGGCGGTGTCGCGCGCGAAGCCCAAGATCGCCGACTACCCCTTCACGACTCTGGTGCCCAACCTCGGGGTGGTGCGAGTCGACGACGACCGGAGCTTCCTCATGGCGGACATCCCGGGGCTCATCCCCGGGGCGGCCTCGGGCGCGGGCCTGGGGGTGCGCTTCCTGAAGCACGTCGAGCGCACCCGGGTGCTGCTGCACCTGGTGACGGTGCAGGACGAGGACATCGACCTGCTGGCCCGCTACGACGCCCTCATGAAGGAGGTGCGGCTCTTCGACGCGTCCATCGCCGAGCGCGCGCAGGTGGTGGCCGTGAGCCAGATCGACCTGCCCGACGCGCGGGCCGCCTGGGAGCTGTACAAGCCCCTCTTCGCCGAGCGGGGCATCACCCTCCGCGGCGTGTCGGCGGTGACCGGCGAGGGGGTGCGCGAGCTGGTGTTCGCCCTCGACGCGGCGCTGCGCTCGGCCCCGCCGGTCGAGCTGCTCGCCTCCACGCTGAGCGTCGACGACGAGGAGTGATCGGGGCGCCGGCAACGTTGGCCGCCCGAGCCGCAACCGTGTACGGGGCGGCTCGCGCGACGCGAGCCTGGTGACGCTCGCGCGACGGGGATGCGCTTGAAATCCAGGCATCATCCAGCTACGGAGCTCTTCGGTCCGGCTGATCGTCCGAGGGAGCGTACTTGTGAAGTGGGGCTTCGTTTCCGTGTCGCTCATCGGCGCGCTCTCCCTCGCGAGCCCGCTCGCCTTCGGGCAGACCGCGCCCAGCCCCTGGGCCGAGGTCTCTCCCGTCCCCGCAGCGGCGGCTCGTGAACCCACGGCGCCCCCGGTCACCGCGCAGTGGACTGTCCCGGCCCCCACGCCGACCATGCCTCGCCCGCCGATGATCCCGCGGGGGCGGCAGGACCGCACCGAGCGCGTGCTCATCGAAGTCGGCGGGGGCGCCCTCGCAGGCCTGCTCCTGGGCGCTGGCGGCCTCTACATCGGCTTCATCGGCGCCGTGGCGAGCGATCCCCTCGGGGGCACGGACATGCTCGTCAACGGCCTCTACGGAGGCATCATCGGCGCGGGCATTGGCATTCCCATCGGGGTCTACCTCATCGGCAACAACTTCCGCGGCAACGGCGGTCTGGGCTGGACCGTGCTGGGCTCATTCGGAGGCGTGGCGGCCGCCGTCGGTCTTGCGCTCGCGGCGAGCAACGACTCGATCCCGGTCGGGATCCCCGTGCTGGCCGGCCTCCTGCTCCCCCTGGCCGGTGCGGCGCTCGGGTACGAGCTCTCCAGCCACGAGGTCGCGCCGCCCGCGCGTTCTCACCTGCGGATCCTGCCGTACGGCACCGCAACGGCGGACGGCGGACGCTTCGGCCTCGTGGGCACGTTCTAGTACCGCGCCGCAAGAGTTCTGACGGGTTGAGCAGGGCGCCTTGGGAGGAGCACCGCAAGGGTCGCAAGGGTCGCAAGGGAGCGACGGACTTGGGCGGGCAGGTGCTCCAACGCTCTCGCGAACCCGATGCGGCAGCGCCAGCGCCGGCGGAACTCCCCTTGCGACC
>CAIOSS010001330.1 GCA_903860995.1 uncultured delta proteobacterium
CGCCTCGATGCCCTCGACGCAGTCGGCCACCGGGCCGCGGAGTGACGCCATCAAGCGAGCCACCGTCGCCGGGCCGGGCACCGCCCGCGGAGCGGCCACTACCGGCGGCGGAGGCGCGACCACGACACCGGCGTCGAGCACGACGGGGGCCGGCGGCGCGGCCGCGACGCTCGCATCGACCGCGGCGGCGGGAGGCTCCGCCACGGTGGCCGTACCGGCGTCGACGATCGGCGTAGGGGGCGGAATCTCGAGCGCGGGCGGAGCGAGGCGCACGGCGCGGAGCGAGGCGCGCAGGTCGTCGGAGGCGCGCGCGATGTAGAGCAGGCCCGTGGTAACGCACACCGCCGCGATCACCGTCGACACCGCGAGGAGGCGCGCGGACTGGGCGAAGAGCTGCGCGGCGTCGGGCGCCGTCGGCGCCGGGAGGGACGAGGCCGAGGAGACCCGGGCGAAGTCCGCCGGGAGGCGTCCCGGCGCGGGAAGGTGGGAGGGCGCGAGCAGTCCGCCGGGGGCAGAGCTACGGGGGGGCGCGCTGGACGGGGCGCGGGGCGCTGGGGTCACCCGGGGCGCTGGGGTCGCCCGGGGTGCGGCCACCACCAGCCCGGCGGGCGACGAGGCGGCCGCGGCGCGGAGGCGCCCGGGGAGGGGCGACACCTGCGTCGGCTGGTCGGCCAGGAGGATGTCCCGACGACCGGCCTCGGCGCGCAGGGCCCTCGCGATGGGCTGGAGGTCGCGGGAGGACAGGTCGATCGCGTCGCCGTCGATGGACTGCAGGGCGTCGAGCGAGAGCTCCTCGGGATCGGCCTCGGTGCCGAGGCTGGTCGGCGCCGCCGTGGGCGTCGGGGCCGCGGCGGCGCGCGGCGCGCGGACCGATCCGCCGAGGGTGTAGCCCGAGCGCGCGGCGGCGTCGGCCACAGGCTGCGGAGGGAGATTCGCGAGGGTGTTCGGGGCGAGCGAGAAGCTCCCGCCCGGGAGCGTGCGCTTCGAGGAGGCGAGCTGCGGCGCCGTGGTCTCGGACGCGAAGGGGGCGGTACCCAGGTAGGGCAGCGCCGCGGCCGGCGGGATCACGGGGCCGGCGGCGAGCTCGCGCGCCTCGGGGAGCGGCGAGGCGCCAGCGCGGCGGGCGTCGGCCTGCGCGAGCATCGCGCCGGAGTCGCCGGACGAAGGGGTGGGCTCGGGGTCGACGGTGATGGAGAGGTTGACCCCGAGGTCGTCGCCCTGCTCGGGGAGATGGGCCTCGGAGCCGGGGAGCGTGAGGCGCGCGGAGACGTCGGGCTCGAGCGCGCGCAGCAGGTCGCGTGCGAAGGCCTGGACCGTGGGGTACCCCTCGCCGCGAGCCACGCCGAAGGCCCGCTCAAAGACCGCGTCGACGGCCATCCCGAGGTCGCCGCGGTGGACCGAGATGGTCGGGAGCTGCTCGCGGCGCAGGGCCACCGCGAGCTCGGCGGCAGAGAGCTCGCCGAAGGGCTGGCGCCCCGTGAGCAACTCGAAGAGCAGCGTCGCCAGAGAGAACACATCGAGCGCCGCGGTCGGTGGGAACGCGAGCTCCTCGGGCATCAGGTAGCCGGGCTGGCCGCAGGCGAGCACGGTGCGGTCGGTGACGAAGCCGGCGGTGACCAGGGCGTGCAGGTAGCCGCACTCCTCCAGGTGCACCTCGCCCTCCTCGTCGAGCACCACCCGCTCGGGCACGAGGCCGCGGTGCAGCACCGCCGGGCTCTGGGTGTGCAGCAGCTCGAGGATGCGCGCGAGGCCCTGGAGCACCTTGGAGGCCAGCCGGGCGGAGCGGTCGGAGCCCGACGCGATGATCTCCCGCAGCGAACTCCCCGGCCGGCGGGAGGAGATCGCCACGGGACCCGAGTCAGCGGCGTCGAAGGCGATGATGTGGGGCACCCCCGGGTGCTCGAGCAGCGAGAGCCGCTCCAGCTCCAGCCCGAAGACGTGCGCCGCCCGCTCGGAGCGAGCGATCACGGCGCTGTGCGCCGCCCAGACGGTGAACACCTCCCCCGGCTCGCGGCCGCGCGCGAGGTACACGGCCGTCAGCCGGTCGCGGCGCAGCCGCCGGTCGACGACGCAGCGACCGAGCACCGACTCGCCCCGCTTGAGCTCCCCGGTGATGGCGGTCCCTGGCACGCTCGATCGCAACGTCAAACACCCCTCGGCCGCATCCTCGCCCATGGCACCGGGCGACCGTCAACTTCTGACCGCGGCAATATTACCTTGGATCGTAAGCCGGGCTCGTCGACCCCTCGACCCGCGCCGACGCGACGCCCACCCGCCCGGCGCCGCCGCGCCCTCCCGGGAAGCTCCGCCCGGGGCGGTCAATGCGCGCGCAGCTGCACACCCCGCCGCCCCCGCCCGCC
>CAIOSS010001331.1 GCA_903860995.1 uncultured delta proteobacterium
CTCGACGCCTCGGTGGGCGCTGACGTCGGGGTCGACGCGCCCGCGGTCGACGCGGCGGACGCCCCCGCGGCGGCGGACGCCCCCGCGACCTGCGACCCCGGGGCGCCGCCGGTCGCGGCCTCGGCGCTGCCGGTGATCCGCGGCGCGATGGTGATCGTCGGCGACGGGGGCACGGTCCCTACGCCGGGTGGCGGTGACCCGACAGGGCAGTGGGCGATGACCTCTGCCACGCTGTACTGGCCCGCGGTGGCGCGAGGGCAGATCAACCCCGAGGGCGGCACCATCACGGGCACCGGGTGGCTGGTCATCGAGGGGGCGAACTACCGCCTCTCGACCGACCTCTTGCTGCGCGTCGACTCCACCGCAGCGGGCCTCGTGGTGCGCCCATCGACGCTCGCCAGCCGCGGGACCTTCACCGCCTCGGGGGGCAGTCTCGCGCTGACGCCGGTGTGCTTCGCGAGCACCGGCATGTCGCCCGGGGGCAACAGCCTCGGGTTCTCCCGCGACGGCGCCGACCGTGGTCGCCTCTTCGTGAGCCTCTCGGGCGCCGCGGGGATGGCCACCCTGGTGTTCGATCTCCAACGCGCCCCCTGAGCCTCCGCCCGACGCAACCCTCCTCGTTCTTCCGCCCCGGAGCCCTTCGCCATGAGAAGCCCCCGATCCCGATGGACCGCCGCCCCGCTCCTCGTCGCGCTCGCCGCCTCGGGCTGCGGCGGTGAGACCCCCGACCCCGCGACCAACACCGCCGCGTCGGGCCTGTCGCTGCCGCCGGACGTCGCGCGGGTGCTACAGACCCGCTGCGTGACCTGCCACGCCGCGACGCCGATGTACGGCGCCCCGATGGCCCTCACGACGTACGCCTCGACGCAGGCCATGGCCGCCTCCGCCCCGACGCGCCCCGTGTGGCGGCTGATGGGCGAGCGGGTGCACGACCCGGTGCGTCCGATGCCCGCCGCGCGCCTGCCCGAGGACGAGCTCGCGATCATCGACCGCTGGGTCGCCGCAGGCGCGCCCGGCTGCTCGGGCTCCACCTGCGGGCGCATCGACACCACCCCCGCGGTCACGTCGCCCGCCGCGCGGCTCCCTTGCGACCCGTCGACCCGCGGGGTGTTCACGGCCCACGCCTCCGGCGGCACCGGGCGCTTCCGCGTCGCCGGGGCGTCGGGCAACACCAACAAGTGCTTCGCCTTCCGCTCGAACTTCCGCCCCGGGCAGCAGGCGACGGCCTTCGCGGCGCGGGTCGACTCCAGCCGCGCCCTGCACCACCTCATCCTCTTCGCCACGGACGCGCAGCCCGGCGCGGGCGATGTCTTTGACTGCGACGGCAACATGCCCCGCGACGCGCGCTTCCTCGCGGGCTGGGCGCCCGGCAACGAGGGCTCCGTGCTCCCCCCGGACGTGGGCCTCGAGCTCCCTGACAACACGGGCTGGTTCATCCTCCAGGTGCACTACTGGAACACCACTGCCGAGCCCGTGGAGGACGCCTCGGGCATCGAGATGTGCCTCTCCGACGCCCCGCGCGCCCACACCGCCTCGGTGCACACCCTGGGCTCGCTCAACATCGCGATCCCGCCGCGCACCATGGGGGCCGAGGTGGTCGGCGGGTGCACGCCCGAGACCACCGAGCCCGTGCACGTCCTCGGCAGCACGGCGCACATGCACCGCCTCGGGGTCTCGCTGCGCACGGAGGTCTTCCGCGGCGGCCGCGCCGACCGCATGGAGCCCCTGCTCGACGTGCCCGAGTACAGCTTCGACGAGCAGGTCAGCCGCCCCTCGGAGATGGTGCTGATGCCCGGCGACACGCTGCGCACGACGTGCCGCTACAACAACACCACCAGCCAGCCCGTCTACTTCGGCGAGCGCACCGAGGACGAGATGTGCTTCAACTTCGTGCTCGCGTGGCCCGCCGGGGCGCTGAGCAACGCCGGCGGCCGCGCGGCGAGGCGCTGCATCGGCCGCGCGCCCTGACGCCCCGACCGCTCCTACAGGTCGTGCTTGCGGATGAGCCGATGCACGTAGGTGCGATCGAGCCCCGCGGCCTGCGCAACCGCGGGCACGTTGCCGCCGTGCTTCGCCAGTATCGCGCGCACGTACTCCCGATCCAGGTGGTCGACCCAGCGCTCGCGCGGGTCGACGGCGCGGCACCAGTTCTCGTCCCCTCCACTTCGGGGCGGCGCGGGCTTCCAACCCACGCCGCAACGTGCGAGCACCCTCCTCGGGCGCAGTTCACCCCCCATTGCAGAGAGGTACGCGAGCGGTCATGGCAGTCACCCTGGATGGATTCGCGCTGGTGCTCGGCGCTTCGAGCGGCATCGGCGCCGCGACCGCGCGGGCCCTCGCGCGCGCCGGCATGGACATCGTCGGCGTGCACCTCGACCGGCGCAGCACGCAGCCGCTGGCCGACGCGGTGCGCGCGGACATCGAGGCCGCGGGGCGCACGGCGTGGTTCTTCAACGTCAACGCGGCCGACGACGCGAAGCGCCGCGCGGTGCTCGCCGACGTCGCCGGTCGCCTCGCCGAGCGGGGGAAGGGGGAGAGCGTCCGGGTGCTGATGCACTCGCTGGCCTTCGGCTCGCTGCGCCCGCTCGTGGGGGGCGAAGGCGACGAGACGCTCACCCGCGCGCAGATCGAGATGACCCTCGACGTGATGGCCACCTCCCTCGTCTACTGGACGCAGGACCTCCTCGCGATGGGCTCCCTGCGCCCGCACGGCCGGGTGTTCGCGATGACCAGCGGCGGCAGCACGCATGCGCTGCCCTCCTACGGCGCCGTCGGCGCGGCCAAGGCGGCGCTCGAGTCCTTCGTGCGTCAGCTCGCGGTGGAGGGCGCGGCGCGCGGCTTCACGGCCAATGCCGTCTGCGCGGGGGTGACGCGCACGCCGGCGCTGGAGCGCATCCCCGGGCACGAGCTGCTCATCGAGCGCGCGCTGGCGAGGCACCCGCAAGGGCGGCTCACGACGCCCGAAGACGTCGCGCGCTGCATCGTGGCCCTGGCGACCCCGGAGACCGACTGGATGAACGGCAACGTGGTGCGCGTCGACGGCGGCGAAGGCGCGGCGGGGTAGCGCCCGCCCACATCGAGAACTCCCACCCACCTCAACGATCACCGGCCTCGCCCTCCGAGGGGAGCGCCCGCCCACCTCGTCGGCCTCCGCCGTCCCCGTCCCTCGGATCACCCCCCGCAGCGCTGCGTCACGAGGTGCGCCGTGTACGTCGAGCCTGCGCGCGGCGTCGCCCGCACCGCCCGGGCGCCGTTGCACGTGCGCCCGCCGCACTCGTAGCTGCCGTCGTAGTGCACCGGCATGGGCGACTCCGCGTCGTACTCGCCGCCGGGGATCTCCATCGCCCACATGCAGTCCTGCCCCGGCTCGACGAGGATGCAGAGCTCGCGGCGCGTCTCGGCCAGCGCGTCGCCGCGCTCGGGCGGCACCCACGTCGACATCCAGAGCTGCACCTGTCCGTTGAAGCGCATGGTGCAGGTGGTCCCGTCCGCCGCCGGCTCGCAGAAGCGCGGCGGCGCGCATCGCCCCGCGAGGCAGGGCGTGAACATGTACCGCCGCAGCGCGACACCCGGCTCCACGGGCGGGGGAGGGGGCACGCAGCACCCGCAGCCCCCGCTGGTGTCGCAGACCCTCCCGTCCGCGCAATCGCCGTCGGTGGCGCAGCGCGCGGGCGCCCCATCGGCGCCACGGGCGCAGTGGAAGCGGGCGACCTGCGCCCACGCCGTCACCGCGGCGCGCGGGTCGTCGACGGCGGGGCGGACGGCGACCGGGCGGGACTCCCGCGTGGTGCAGGCCGCGAGGCCCAGCGAGAGGGCGAAGAGGGCGCGGAGCTTCATCCGACCCCGGCTCAGGCCTTGGGCGCGAGCGCGAGGTCGATGCGCCCGAGCGACGGGTCGGTCTTCACCACGGTCACGCGCACCGCGTCGCCCACGGCGTAGCGCCGCGTGGCCGAGCGCGCCGCGCCCCCGGAGGGCTCCACCGTGTACGGCCCGTCGGGCAGCGCCTCGAAGGCCAGCGTGCCCTCGACCAGGGTCGTGTCGATCTGCGCCACCACCCCGAAGGGCCGCACCTTCACCACGCGGGCGCTGAAGTGCTCGCCGATGTGCCGGGTCATGTAGCCCGCGACCAGCATCCGGTGCCGGTCGGTCTCCGCCCGCGCCGCGAGCTTCGCCCGCAGGTTGATGTGCTGCGCCAGGGTCTCCAGCGCCGGGTCGCGCATCGACCAGGTGCGCGTGCCGTGCAGGTACGCCTTCACCAGCCGGTGCACCGCGAGGTCGGCGTAGCGCCGGATGGGCGAGGTGAAGTGCAGGTAGAGGTTGGCCCCGAGCCCGAAGTGCGTCGACGGGTGCACCGTGTACCGCGCCGGGCCGAGCGACCGCAGCAGCACGCCCCGGATGGCGGGCTCGCTCGGCGAGGTGGCGATCTGGTGGTCGAAGGCCGCGAGCGCCAGCGGGGAGAGCTTCACCCCGAAGCCCGAGGCGTACCCGAAGCGCTCGGCCACGGCGCTGAGCTCGCGCACCGCGTCAGGCCCCGGCACGTCGTGCA
>CAIOSS010001332.1 GCA_903860995.1 uncultured delta proteobacterium
CCGCTACCACGAGGGTCTGCTCGGGGCGCGCCTCTCGGCGCTGAGCCCCTACGACTGGGGGGTCGTGTCGCTGGAGATCGACGAGCGCGCGCTCGTCGCCGGCCAGGTGCGCGTGCAGCGCTTCGAGGGCGTGCTGCCCGACGGTCTGCCCATCGCGTTCGACGGCGCCCACCCCGAGGCGCCCGCCGTGCGCCCCATCGAAGGCTACTTCGGCGCCACGCAGCGCGTGCTCGAGGTCTTCCTCGCGGTGCCCGCCGAGCGCGAGGGCTCGCCCGTCGTGGCCCCGAGCACCGTGCCCACCCAGGGCATGCGCTTCTTCACCGCGCAGCGCGCCGTGGTCGACGCCGCGGGCGGCGCGCAGGACGTCGCCGTCGCCTTCGCCCAGCGCCACGTGACGGTGCTCTTCGGCACCGAGAGCCGCGACGACTTCGAGGCGATGAAGATCGCCGAGATCGTGCGCGACGGCGCCGGCCAGCTCGCGGTGCGCGCGGAGTTCGTCCCCTCCATCCGCCGCATCGGCGCGTCGTCGTGGCTGATGGGCTCGCTCCGGCGCCTGCTCGCCCTCATGGCCGCCAAGCAGAACTCCCTCTCCGAGCAGCGCCGCCAGCGCGACGCGGCGACGGTGGAGTTCACCGCCGCGGACATCACCCGCTTCCTCCTGCTCAACGCGGTGAACTCGTACCTCCCGGTGGTCAACCACCTGTGCGAGCGCGGCGACACCGCCCCCGAAGACGCGTACCTCTTCCTCTGCCAGCTCGCGGGCGCGCTCTCGACCTTCGCCACCGACGCGAAGTTCTCGCCCACCACGCTGCCGAAGTTCCTCTACACCGACCTGCAGACGACCTTCGCCGAGCTCATCGAACGCGTGGTGGTGCTGCTCAACCTCACGGTGCGCGAGCAGTACATCGTGGTGCCCCTCGAGAGCCGCGAGGACGGGCTGCACTTCGGCCGCCTCGACGACGAGCGCCTCGTCCGCGGCGCGCAGTACATCCTCTCCGTGCGCTCGCAGCAGCCCGAGCAGACGGCCGCCGAGCAGATCCCGCAGCTCTCCAAGATCGCCGCCTGGAGCGACGTCACCTCCATCGTGCAGAGCGCGCTCCCGGGCGTCGCGCTGCAGGTGACCTACCGTCCGCCGCCGGAGATCCCGCCCCGCGCCGGCATCCTCTATTTCATGCTCAACCAGAGCGGTCAGTTCTGGCGCAACGTCTCGGGCGAGCGGACCATCTCGATCTACCTGCCCCCGCCGTACGACCCCGCGAACATCAAGCTCGAGCTGCTCGCGATCCCCAAGCCCGCCGCAGCCCAATAACGCCTTCCGCCACCGGAGTACCCCACCGGCATGGACCGAATCGACGATCTCACCGCGGATGTCTTCAACTTCCTGATCCAGCTCCGACGGCTGGACGCCAACGCACAGCCGCCGCCGGAGACCGTCCTGCAGCGCCTCCGCACGCTCATCGACACGATGGGCAAGCGGGCGGCCGACCTCGGGTTCTCCCGGGAGGACGTGCTGGAGATCACCTACGCCATCGTGGCGCTCGCCGACGAGGCGGCGATCTACGCGGGCGGCAACCTGCGGCAGTACTGGATGCAGCGACCGTTGCAGCTGCAGTACTTCAACGAGAACGTCGCCGGGGAGAACTTCTTCGCCCGGGTGATGGCCCTGCGGCAGGACCCGCGGCGCATCGACGCCGTGCGCGTGTACTACACATGCCTGGTGCTCGGGTTCCAGGGGAAGTACCGGGTGCGCGGCGGCGAGGCCGAGCTCGCGGCCGTCATGGACCAGCTCTCTGGAGACCTCTCCCGCGCCGGGCTCCTCGGGCCGGAGCTTCTCTCCGTGCACGGCGACCGACCGGCCGGTGAGGTTCGCACGCGCGCCCGCGCCGACCTCCCGATCGTCGGCCTCGCGGCGGCGGCGGTGGCCATCTCGCTGGTGCTCTACGTCGGCCTGCGCATCTCGCTCGGCAACGAGGTCAGCACCGTCCTCAACCGCATCGCCCAGTTCGTTCACTGAGAGAGGGCGGGACCTTACCGTGTTCAAGTACATCTTCGCGTTCCTGGTCATCGCGATCGCCTGGGCGGCGGCGTTCATCCTGAAGGAGCGCCTGCCGCGCGGCTTCGACATCGCCATCGCCGTCACCGTGCTCACGGTGCTCGTGCTGGCGGGCATCATCGCGTACCGCAAGTACCGCGCGCGCAAGGCCGCCCGCGAGATCGAGAAGGCCCTCAACGCCCAGGCCGAGGAGCACGTTCGCACGGTGCGCCCCGAGCAGCAGGCGGAGGTGCGCGCGATGCAGGCGGAGGTCACCCGCGCCATCGCGTCGCTCAAGTCGTCGAAGCTCGGGAAGAGCGGCGCCGAGGCCCTCTACGCGCTGCCCTGGTACGTCATCATCGGCCCGCCCGGGTCGGGCAAGACCACCGCGCTGCGCAACTCGGGGCTCCAGTTTCCGTACGCGTCGCAGAGCGGCGGCGGGGTGAAGGGCGTCGGCGGCACCCGCAACTGCGAGTGGTGGCTCACCAACGAGGCCGTGCTGCTCGACACCGCCGGCCGCTACATGACGGCCGACGACGACCGCGACGAGTGGCTCTCGTTCCTCGACATGCTCCGGAAGAACCGCCCCGAGAAGCCGCTCAACGGCGTCATCGTAGCGGTGAGCGTGGCCGACCTCCTCGGCGCCCGCGAGAACGAGATCGAGAACATGGCCAAGCGCGTGCGCGAGCGCGTCGACGAGGTGATGGGCCAGCTCCAGATGACCATGCCGATCTACCTGCTGTTCACCAAGTGCGACCTCGTCGCCGGGTTCAGCGAGTTCTTCGGCGACCTGCGCAAGAACGAGCGCGGCCAGATCTGGGGCTTCACCTGGCCCCTCGGGGAGCAGCTCGCCTCGCCGGGCGCCTCCTTCGGCGAGCGCTTCGACGAGCTCGTGAAGGTCGCCGATCAGCGGAAGTTCCGCCGCCTCGCGGGGGAGCAGAAGCTCGAGGTGCGCGAGCAGGTGTTCCAGTTTCCGCAGCAGTTTGCCGGCGTGAAGCAGAACCTCGCGGACTTCATCGAGAACCTCTTCTCGGCCAACGTCTACCAGGGCGCGCCCAACTTCCGCGGCGTGTATTTCACCTCCGGCACCCAGGAGGGCCGGCCCATCGACCGGCTCACCCAGAAGCTCCGCGACACCCTCGGGCTGCCCCAGGCCGCGGCGCCCGCGCAGGTGGTCACCGAGGCCAAGAGCTTCTTCCTCCGCGACGTGTTCGCCCGGGTGATCTTTCCCGACGCCGACATCGCGTCGCGCAGCCCCGAGGAGATCCGCCGGCAGCGGCGGCAGCGCTACCTCGTCGCCGCGGGCGCCTTCGCCACGGCGCTGCTCATCCTCACCATCCCCGCGATCGCGTACGTGCAGAACCGCGACTTCGTCCGCGAGGCCGGCGTCGAGGTCGAGCGCATCTCCGCCAACGCGGGGCAGGCCAACGCCGCGCCCCTCACGCTGGCCGAGCTCGAGCCCGTGCGCGCGCGCGTCGAGCAGCTCCGCAAGTGGGAGACCGGGACGGAGTTCATCCCGCTGTACATGCGCTTCGGGATGTACAAAGGCACCGAGGTCTATCCGCAGATCTCGCGGCTGTACTCCACCGCCCTGCGGCGCCGGGTGATCGAGCCCCTCGCGGCGCGCGACCTCCGGGCGATGCGCGAGTTCGTGGGGCGCTACCCCGGCGAGATGGTGCCGGCGCAGGCCGAGCGCACCGCGCAGTACGACGTGCTGAAGACGCACATCCTGCTGAGCCCGGCGACGCCCCGCGCCGCGGGCGAGCCGGAGACCAACGCGCAGAAGGCCTTCCTCACGCGCACCCTGGTGGCGGCGTGGGGCAGGGGGGCGACGCCCTCGGGCGCCGACCTCGCGGCCATGAGCGCCAACATCTCGGCCTACATCGATCAGCTGCAAGACCGCCCGGCGGACCTCGCGCTGCCCCGCAACGTCAACGCCGTGGGCGACGTGCGCGGGGTGCTCAACCGGGCCTCCAACGTCGGCGTCGCGCTCGACGGCATCATCGCCGCGGTGTCGGAGATGGGCTTCGACGTGAACCTCACGCGCGCCCTCGGCCGCTCGCCCGAGCACGTCTTCCAGGTGGGCCCGATTCCGGGGCGCACCGTGCGCGGGGCCTTCACCCGCCGCGGCTGGGAGGAGTACGTGCGCGACCGGCTCAACCAGGCGCCCGAGGAGCTCGTGGGCGAGGCCTGGGTGCTCGGCCAGAGCCCCAACATCGCGCGCGCCGACCGGCTCGCGGAGACCCTCGCGGACGTGCGCTCGCAGTACTTCACCCAGTACATCGCCGAGTGGCAGAACTTCCTCGCGAGCCTCCGGGTGCGCGAGCCCGGCGACCCCCTCACGGCGCTCCAGATGCTCCAGTGGTTCACCGAGGGCGGCACCACGGCGTACCAGTTCCTGATGCGGACGGTCGCGGAGAACACCCGGCTGATCGACCCTGACGCGGTGGCGGCCAACGCGGCCGGAGGCAGCCTGCTCGGGGCCGCCCAGCAGATCGCCAACGCGCGGCTCCAGTCGTCGGGGCGCGCGGGCATGGCGGGCGCCAACGCCGCCAACGCCGCGCTCGCCGCGCGCAACCGCCAGGGCGGCGACATCGTGGACACCCGCAAGCGCCGCGAGGACGTCGAGAACGACCCCATCCTCCGCGGCATCGTGGAGTTCGGCGTGCCCCCGACGCCGGTCGCCCCGCCCGCCGCGGCCG
>CAIOSS010001333.1 GCA_903860995.1 uncultured delta proteobacterium
CTCGCCGCGCCCGCCACCGAGCCCGCGGCTCCGCCCGACGGTCTGGCCATCGTGCCCACCGTGCGCCGCGTGGACGCCGCCAGCGTCGAGCGCCCCTCCAACGCCCCGTCGATGGGCAGCCCGGTGGTGCAGCCCGCCGCCGTCGAGGGCCGCGGGCTCACCCCGCGGTGGACCGGCCCGCGCAGCGCGCCGCGCATCGTGTGCGAGGGCGAGGGCAACCCGCAGCGCGCCAGCATGCAGTCGCCCTACGACCCCACCAGCGCCATGATCGTGCGGGCCTTCCTCCCGGTCGAGCGGCCGGTGATCGCGTGCGCGCCGCCGGTCGACCGCGAGGGCCGCGTGCCGGTGCGGATGCTCTTCTCGGGCAACGGCCTTCCCCTCGAGGTGAGCCTCAGCGCCGGGGTCACCCGGGCGCAGGGCCTCTGCCTCGGCGCCGCCCTCTGCAACGTGCGCCTCGCTGCCTTCCGCGCGCCCAACGCCACCGTCAACTACGGCTTCGTCGCGGCGGTCGCGACCGAGGAGATCCCGCCCCCCGGAGAGTGAGCGCCGGCTCAGTCCGCCGTCGCCGCGACCAGCGCCGCCCAGTCGACGCCGCCCGGCAGGCGACCCTCCGCCCGCTCGGGTCGTCCACCGCCGCGGCCCTGGTGCGCCGCCGCCGCGCGCTTCAGCCACGCCCCGCAGTCGAAGGCAGAACCCTCTCCCCGCGCGACGAGCACCAGCAGGCCGTCGTCGACGCGCGACGCGAGGAACGCCACCGCCCCGGGGCGCGCCGCGATGCGCTGCCCCAGCGCCCGCAGCGTCTCCACCGTCTCGCCGTCGAGCGCAAGCACCACGCGCGGCGAGCCCGCCGCTGCGGCCTCGCGCAGCAGCCGCTCGGCCACTCCCTCGGCCCAGCGCGCGCGCACGTCGCCGAGCGCGTCGCGGGTCGACTGGAGCTCGGCGCGCAGCCGCTCGATCGCCGCCCTCGCGTCGTGGGGGCCGCAGGTGAACAACCGCCCGAGCTCGGCCAGCGAGGCGGAGCGCGCGCGCAGCTCGTCGAGGGCGGCCCGGCCCGCGAGGAAGGTCACCCGGGTTTTGCCCCGGAAGCGCTCGACGCCGGTGATGTGCAGGGCGCCCACCTGCGCCGTGCGCGCGCAGTGGGTGCCGCCGCAGGGCGTGAGGTCGAAGCCGCCGATGTCGACGACGCGGATGTTCTCGGTGACCTTCGGCGCGCGGCGCAGCGGCAGCGACGCGAGCTCGTCGGGCGGCGGAAACCACTGCCGCACCGCGAGGTCGTCCTCGATCGCCCGGGCCACGCGCCGCTCGGCCCGCGCCAGGGCCCGCTCGTCGAGCGAGGGGACGTCCAGGTCGAGCGTGCTCCCGCCGCCGCCCAGCCGCGACGAGGCCGTCTCCGCGCCCGCCTCGTCGACCATCGCCCGCGAGAGCATGTGCTGTCCGGTGTGCAGCGCGGCGTGCAGCCGGCGGCGGTCGCGGTCGACGAGGCCCCGCAGAACGGCCCCGAGCGGCGGGAGCTCCGCCCCGGGGGCGAGCGCGTGCAGCACCACGCCGGCGTCGTCGGCGCGGGTGTCCTCGACGGCGATGCCCCCGAGCGCGCCCGTGTCGCCGGGCTGCCCCCCGGAGTCGGGGTAGAAGCCCGTGCGGTCGAGGACGAGCGCGGTCCGACCCTCGACGCGGGCGTGGCCCACGACGGTGGCCTCGAAGTCCAGGAGCGAGGGGTCGTCGAGGTAGAGGCGCGGGGTACCGGGCGTGGCGTGGGCGACCATCGTGGCCGTTCTATAACGGTTGCGACCCGCGGCGCTCAATCGCGGAGCGCGCGCTCGACCTCCTCGGCGTGGAACCCGAGCAGCACCCGGCCCCGCACGTCGAGCACGGGGATGCCCGACCCGCGGACCCTCGCCTCGGTGAGCCGGTTGTTCATGTCGTCGTAGGCGGCCGCGTCGGACTCGACGTTGCGGTAGCGCGACGGCACCCCGTGGGCGTCGAGCCAGTCCATCGCCGCGCGGGTGTGCCGGCACCAGCTCGCGCCGTAGACCACCACCGGCGCCGCCGCCGACACGGGCGGCCCCGCGGGGGCGAGCGGCGGCAGCGGCGGCTGCGAGGCGCAGCC
>CAIOSS010001334.1 GCA_903860995.1 uncultured delta proteobacterium
CCACCGCGTGGAAGACCTCCAGTGCCAGGTGCTCCGGAAGAAGGCCGAGTCGCTGCACGGCGCCGGTCGCTTTGCGGAGTCCGCAGGCCAGTACGTCTCCATCGTGCGCACGCACCGCGAGTGCGGGCGCCTCGACGAGATGCTCTACAACGCCGCCATCGAGTACGACGCGGCCTTCCTCCTCGGCCGCGCGATGCGGGTGCGTGAGCGCCTGGTGCAGATCTTCCTGCCGCGCAACAGCCCGTGGGCCCAGCGCGCGCTCTACCGCCTCGCGGGCAACAACCACGCGATCCAGGTGTTCGGCCGCGCGGCCGAGCTCTACGAGCAGTACGCCGAGTACGTGAACAACAACCGCCAGGTGGCGGTGCGCGCGGCCGAGGAGGCCCACCGCCTCGCCCCCAACGTCCCGCTGGAGGATCCCGTCCAGCAGGCCGCGGACGCGCTGCGCCAGGCGACGCTCTTCCGCATCGGCCTCGGCGAGGAGGACCGTGCGCTCGCCAACGCGCAGAAGTTCGCGCGCTACTTCGGCAGCGACCCGGCTCGTCGGCGCGTGGCCGCCAACGTGGTGTTCTCCATCGGCCAGATCTACACCGACCGCGTGGCCCGGCTGCGCCGCACGGTGACGACCAGCTCCGAGGAGCGCCGAACGCGCGACCTGCAGATCCGCCAGGCCTGGAACGACCTCGTGCGCCACTACGAGGGCTTCATGCGCACGTACGCGGCGTCGGGCACCCTCGACCAGAAGATCCAGGGGGCCGTGGCGCTCGCGCGCGGCTACTGGAACGTGCAGAACATCCGCCAGGCGACGGCGTTCTACCAGCAGGCCGTAGACGCCTGGGGGCCGAGCACGGGGGAGGGCGCCGCGATGACCTCGCCGGGCCAGGCCACCATCCGTCAGCAGCTCGGCGACGAGGCCGGCGACGCGATCGAGCGCAGCAAGGACTCCGTCGCGGAGGCGCGTTTCTACCTCGCGGAGGTGCTGTACCAGCGCTTCCAGAACGAGCGCTTCCCGCGCAACCCGGGCACCACGCGCCGCGCCTTCGACATCTGGGTGGAGCGCTCGCTCACCCCGTACATCCGGCTGCGCCAGCAGCTGCTCGACGCGGCCTCGGCGAAGTACGTCGAGGTGGTGAACATGCACGTGCCCAACTGGGAGATCGCGGCCGTCTCGCGCCTCGCGGACATGTACTTCCAGTTCGCGCAGACGATCCGCAACGCCCCGATTCCGCCCGACATCCAGCGCAACGCCGACCTGCTCGACGCGTACCGCCTGGTGCTCGACCAGCGGACGCAGCCCTTCATGAACACCGCGTCCGAGGGCTTCCAGCGTTGCATCCGCACCGCCACGCAGGTGCACTGGTTCAACGAGTGGTCGCAGCTCTGCGAGCGTGAGCTCTACGAGATCGACCGCGTGCGGTTCCCGCTCGCCGACGAGATTCGCGTCGAGCCGAACCTGGTGTTCTCGCGTCCGACCAACAGCCGTCCGGTGTACCAGCTCCAGACGTCGGCGGAGGGCGAGGACGAGCCCGCGGAGCAGGGTCAGGCCGGGGCCGCGGCGGCTCCTGGTGCGGCGCAGTGAGACTGGGAGAGAGACCGATGAAGACCCGAGGACTTTCCGGTGCGCTCGTGCTGCTCACGCTCTCCGCGTGCGGCGGCCGGCAGACCCCGACCACGACCGCCGCGGTGGGCGCCAACGGCCAGACCGTGACCACCGCCGCGGGCACCGCGGTGAACGAGACCGCCAACACGCGCTTCAACGCCGCCGCCGCCCTCATGCGGCAGCACGACGAGGCGAACGGCAACCGCGGCGACTGGGCCGCGGAGACCTGCAACGAGGTGGCGGGGCTCTTCGAGACCGCCGCCAACGCGCAGGCGAACGGCAACTTCCCCGAGGCGTGGTTCAACCGCGGGCTCGTGTATGACCGCTGCGGGATGACCGAGCCGGCCACGACGGCGCTCAACCGCGCGCTCCAGGTGGCCAACGGCAACTACTGCCGCGCGAAGGTGCAGCTCGGCGTGATGGCGTACCGCCGCCACGACGTGCCCGCCGCGCGGCAGGCCTTCGAGCAGGCCATCCAGCAGGACCAGACCCACTGCGTCGAGGGCTACACCAACCTCGCGATGGTGCTGCGCGAGGCCCGCCCGGCGACCCCGGCGGACTGGGCGCCGGTGGTGCGCAACATCCGCTCGGCGCTCGCGCTCGACGACCGCTACCTGCCGGCGCGCACGCAGCTCGCGCTGTCGTACCTCCAGCAGGCGGGCGACGACCCCAACTCGCGGATGATCTTCCTCGCGGGCCTCGTGTGCGCGCAGGCCGCGCAGGTGTCGCAGTCGCAGAACGCCGAGATCTCGCCGGACGTGCGCTCGTTCACCGCCGACCTCTACAACACGTGGGGGATCATCGACATCCGGCGCAACGAGATCATCAAGGCGCTGGAGCACTTCCGCCGCGCGTACACCCTCAACCCGAACATGTTCGAGGCGTGGGTGAACTACGGCACGATCAACCTGTCGTTCCGCGGGTACCAGGACGCGAAGGAGGCCTTCGAGCACGCCATCGCGCTCAAGGACGACAGCTACGACGCGCACATCGGCCTCGGCGTGGCGCTGCGCGGCCTCGCGCTGACGCAGCCCGACGCCGAGCGGGCGCAGACCCTCGCCCGGTCGCAGCAGGAGTACGAGCGGGCGCGCACCCTCGACGCCAACCGGGCCGACGCCTACTACAACCTCGGCGTGCTCAACATGAACTACCTGGGCGGGTCGATCCCCGTCCTGCGGGCGGCGCGCGAGCTGCTCCAGCAGTTCGTGCAGCGCGCGGGCTCCAACGCCCGCTTCGTGACCTCGGTGGAGAACGCCAACCGGCACATCCGCAACATCGGGTCGACCATCACCGCTCTCGAGGCGGTGGGCGGCGGCG
>CAIOSS010001335.1 GCA_903860995.1 uncultured delta proteobacterium
CTATTCGCCACCCCCGCCGCCACCCCGCCGCCATGGCGGCGCCGTCACGATACGCTGGTTTTCCAGCGCTCCGGTGACGGCACGCGCGGTGCGATGGGTGTAGCCTGAGGCCCTATGGTGACGCGGCGGAGTGGCGGGGTGGACGTGGTGTTCAGGGTCCCGTCGTGGTCCGAGCGGTGGGTGCTCGAGGACGGCGTGACGATGCCCGAGACCAGCGAACATCGACTGACCTGCGAGCTGCTGGAGATGATCCTCCGCGCGTGGATCGCCCGCACGGCGCGCGACGCGGCGGTGTACGCCAACCTCGCGCTGCGCTGGGACGAGGAGCACCCCGCCGTCGGCGTCGACCCGGACGTGTGCCTCGTCGACCCGACGCCGCCGGACGCGAGGCTGCGCAGCCTGCGCACGTGGGAGCCCGGGCACACCGCGCCGCGCGTGGCCGTCGAGGTCGTGAGCCGCGACACGGCGGAGAAGGACTACCTCGAAGGCCCGGCGAAGTACGCCGCGAGCGGCACGCGCGAGCTGTGGGTGTTCGACCCGGAGCGGCGCGGGCGCGGGGCGCTGGGCCCGTCGGTGCTGCAGGTGTGGCGGCGCATGGACGACGGGGCGTTTCGACGCGTGTTCGCGGGCGACGCGCCGGCGTACTCCGAGGCGCTCGGCGCGTGGCTGGTGGCGACCGACGACGGCACGCGGCTGCGCCTCGCGGACGACGAAGCCGGCGAGCGCCGCTGGCTGACCGGCGAAGAGGCCGCGCGGGCGCAAGCGCAGGCCGACCGCGAGAGGGCCGACGCGCTCGCCGAGCGGATCGCCGCGCTGGAGGCGCAGCTCAACGCCAGCGACGCGCTCCCACGCGGGCCGTCCCCCGCGCGCTGACCCCCACGGACCGCCGCGTCTCGCCCCATGTCCACCGTCCACGGTCACCCACCGCGCTCCCAGGGAGTGGGACGGGATATGTCCATCGCCGCGAGCGCGTGTTGACCGCGCGGGGTGCGCGGCCTACTCCGATCGGTGCCGCGATGCTGGTGACACTGCAGGTTAGGGATCTGGCGATCATCGACGAGGTCGAGGTCACCTTCGGGGCGGGGCTCAACGTGGTGACCGGGGAGACCGGCGCCGGGAAGAGCATCCTCATCGACGCGCTGTCGCTCGTGCTGGGGGCGCGCGCCTCGGCGGCGGACATCGTCCGCACGGGAGCGACGCAGGCCGAGGTGACGGCGGTGTTCGCGGTGCCGGGCGACGACCCGCGGCGGCAGCGCTTCGAGGACGCGGGCATCGCCTGGGACGACGAGCTGGTGGTGCGGCGCATCGTGGGCAACGAGCGCACCGGCGGGCGCTCGAAGGCCTACCTCAACGGGCGCATGGTCTCGCTGGCGCAGCTGGTGTCGCTCACCGCGGGGCTCGCGGACATCACCTCGCAGCACGACCAGCAGACGCTCACCGACCCGATGACGCACCTGACGCTGCTCGACGCGTCGGCCTCGCTGGAGGGCGCGCGGGCGCGCATGGCGCGGGCGCACGGCGCGATGGCCGAGGCCACGCGGGCGCTCGAAGGGGTGCTGCGCACGCTGCGCGACCGGTCCGACCGGGAAGATCTGTTGAAGTTCCAGGCGAAGGAGATCGACGCGCTGAAGCTGGTGCCGGGGGTGGAGGAGCTGTGGGCGGCGGAGCGCGAGAAGCTGCGCCACGCGTCGAAGCTGGCCGACGGCACCACGGCGGCGGAGGAGACCCTGTACTCCCGCGACGGCGCGGTGCTCGACGAGCTGGGCGCGGTGGTCGACGGGCTGGCGAAGCTGGCGGCGGTCGACCCGGCGCTGGCGGGCCCGCTCGACCTGGTCAGCCAGGCGCGCACGCTGGTGCAGGAGGCCGCGCGCGAGCTGGGGCGCTACGGCCGCGCGGTGCGGGCCGACCCCGAGCGCCTGGGCGAGCTCGAGGAGCTGATGCAGTCGCTCTCGCGGGTGAAGCGGAAGTACGGCTCGACGGTGGAGGAGGTGCTGGCCTTCCGCGCGAAGGTGGGCGGCGAGCTCGCGACGCTGGAGCAGGGGGAGGGGAAGGTCGCCGAGCTGGAGGCCGCGGTGGAGGTCGCGCGGGCGCGGGCGCAGTCCGAGGCGCGGGCGCTGAGCGAGGCGCGGCGGGTCGCGGCGGTGAAGCTGGGCGCGGCCATCAGCCGCGAGCTGGAGACGCTCGGGATGGGCGGCGCGCGGGTGGTGGTCGACGTGGCGCACGCCTCGCCGGGCGGCGCCGAGCTGGTGGTCGACGGCGCGCGGCTGACGGTGGCGGGCATGGACCGGGTGGAGTTCCTCATCGCGCCCAACCGGGGCGAGGAGCCGCGGCCGTTGCGCAAGGTGGCGTCGGGCGGCGAGCTGTCGCGCGCGCTGCTGGCCATCAAGCGGGTGCTCACCGACGTGGGGCCGCAGACGTTCTACGTGTTCGACGAGGTCGACGCGGGGGTGGGCGGCGCGGTGGCCGAGGTCATCGGGCAGAAGATCAAGCAGGTGGCCGGGCGCCACCAGGTGCTGTGCATCACGCACCTCCCGCAGATCGCGGTGTACGGCGACCGACACTTCGTGGTGAGCAAGCGCGAGGTGGGCGAGCGCACGGCGTCGACGGTGCGGGCGCTGGGCGAGGCCGAGCGCATGGAGGAGGTCGCGCGGATGCTGGGCGGCATCCGGGTGACCGACCGCACCCGCGAGGCGGCGGCGGAGATGCTTCGCGCCGCGGTGGAGTGACCCGGCGGCGCGCCTGGCCGTACGATCGCCCGGGTGAACAACCCCCGCGCGCGCCTGGAGGCCCTCGTCGATCACCTCGGCCTCCGTCCCCTCCCGGACCCCGCGGTCGACGCCGAGGTCGCGGCGTGCATCGCCTCCCCGGGCCTCGACGACGGCGTCGCCGACGACACCGCGGTGCCGTACGTCACCATCGACAACGAGGGCTCGCGCGACCTCGACCAGGCCTTGCACGTCGCGCCCGACGGCGACGGCTTCGTGCTGCGCTACGCCCTCGCCGACGCGTCGTACTACGCCCGCCCGGGCACCGCGCTCTGGCGCCGCGCGCTCGCCCAGGGGTCGAGCTACTACCTCCCGGGCTTCGCCATCCCGATGCTCCCAGAGGGCCTCTCCGAGGGGATCGTCTCGCTCAACCCCGCGGTGCCGCGGCGCGCGCTGGTGTTCACGCTGCGCGTCGACGCGAGCGGGCGCTGCGTCGGCGCGGGGGTGCACCGCGCGCGCATCGTCAGCCGCGCGAAGCTCTCGTACGAGGGCGTGCAGCGGTGGTTCGACGCGGGGTGCGCGGGCGATGCGCGGTGCGACGCGCCGGAGGTGCGGGCGTCGCTGGTGGCCTTCGCGGCGCTGGGAGAGGTGCGCATCGCGGAGGCCGCGGCGCGCGGGGTGTTCGCGCTCGAGCGGTACGAGGCCGAGGTCGACCTCGACCCCGCCGACGCGGGCCGGCTGCGCGCGGTGACCCGCGACCGCCACGCCGTCGAGCGCTGGAACGAGCAGGTCTCGCTGCTCTGCA
>CAIOSS010001336.1 GCA_903860995.1 uncultured delta proteobacterium
CGCCCTCCGCCCCGCCCTCGCCGCCCTCGCCCGCTCCCTCCGCCTCGCCGCGCTCGCCACCGCCCTCGCGCTCCCGCCCGGCCTCGCCCTCGGCCTCTGGCTCGCCCGCGTCGCCGGCACCTCGCGCCTCGCCCGCGCCGTCCGTGGGGCCCTCGACGCCGCGGCGGCTTTACCCGGCGTGGTATTCGGCCTCGCGGGCTGGGCCCTCCTCGCCGCCGCCGCCGCCGGCCTCCGCGGCACCACCGCCGCGATGGCGATCGTCCTCGCGCTGCTCAACCTCCCGTGGCTCTCGTCCCGCGTCGAGCGCGCGCTGCGGGCCGTCCCCGTCGAGCTCGAGGAGGCCTCGCTCGCCCTCGGCGCCTCCCACGCCCAGACCATCCTGCGGGTGAGCCTGCCGCACGCCGCGCGCGGCGTCCTCGGCGCCCTCGTCCTCTGCCTCGGCCGCAGCCTCGCGGAGTGCGCGCCGCTGCTGTGCGTCGCCCCCGCCACCGCCGAGGCGCCGCTCACCATGGCCCTCTGGCGGGCGCCCACGGACTCCCCCGGGGCCGCGGTGAGCGCTGCGTTTCTCGCCCTGCTGGCGGTCGCGACCACCGCCGTGGGCCGACGCCTCCGCTGAACTCTGACCGGGCATCGTGGTAATGCGTGGGCGCGCGGAAGATTTCTGTGCCCCCCTTGTGGTGGCGAACCGTCGACCGTTCAATACGTCCAAGGTCGCGGGTGCGGAGGCTCACCATCGAGCCTCGCCCGACGCGCAGCCGGAGTGTGCCGTCCCATGAAGACCCATCAGCTCTCGATTCGCGCGGGCGCCATCACCCCCGAGGCCCTGGCGTCGCTCGCGGCCATCGCGCCGCAGCTCTTGTTGGTGTTCGCCGCGCCCGGTCGTCTCGATGCCGCCCTCGGCGAGGCGCTGAAGCGCGCGGTCCCCGGGGCGCTGTCGCTGGGCTGCTCGACCTGCGGCGAGATCTCCGACGCCGGGGTCGACCGCGACACCACGGTGCTCACGGCGGTGCACTTCGACGACCCGGCCCTGGTGGGCGCCAGCACCGAGATCGCCGGCATGGACGACTCCCGCGACGCGGGCCGGCGGCTCGCGGCGCAGCTGAAGGGCGACGGGCTGCGCGGCGTGCTGGTGTTCGGGCAGGGGGTCGCCATCAACGGCAGCGCGATGCTCGAGGGCATGACCGAGACCTTCGGGCCCGACGTGGTGATCTCCGGCGGGCTCGCGGGCGACGACGGCGCCTTCGTGAAGACCCAGGTGCTCTACGACGGGCGCGTGTCCGACCGCCTCATCGCCGCGGTGGGCTTCCGCTCGCCCCGCACCCTGCTCGCGCACGGCTCCTTCGGCGGCTGGCAGCCCTTCGGCCCGGCCCGCCGGGTCACCCGCTGCGAGGGCAACATCCTGTACGAGCTCGACGGCGCGCCCGCCCTGGAGACCTACAAGCGCTACCTCGGCGCCCACGCCGACGCCCTGCCCGCCTCCGGGCTGCTCTTCCCCTTCGCAATGCTCGACGCCCAGCACGACCAGACCGGGCTCATCCGCACCATCCTCGGCGTCAACGAGGCCGACGGCAGCCTCGTGCTCGCCGGTGACGTGCACGCCGACGGCTACCTCCGGCTCATGCACGCGAGCACCGACTCCCTCGTCGAGGGCGCCCAGGCGGCGGCCGAGGCGGCGCGCGCGGCGCTCGGCGCCTCGGGCGACGGGCTGACGGTGCTGGTGAGCTGCGTGGGCCGCAAGCTGGTGATGGGCGCGCGGGTCGACGAGGAGGTCGAGGCCGTCGGCGAGGTCTTCGGCCACGGCACCACCCTCACGGGCTTCTACTCCCACGGCGAGATCAGCCCGATGCTCCCGTCGAGCGAGTGCCGCCTGCACAACCAGACCATGACCGTCACCTTCGTGGGCGAGGCGTAGGCGCGCCGTGCACAAGCTGCTCGCGCGCCAGTTCAAGCGCTCGCTCGGCGTCACCGGGGCCGGGGCGCTCGAGGAGGCGCTCCGCTCGCTCTGCCCGGACGAGCAGAAGCGCGAGGCCCTGCGCGCGCTGGCGGCCTCCGTCGAGGAGGCCTACATCCAGCACGACCGGGACCTCGACCTGTCGCGCCGCAGCCTGGTGCTGAGCTCCGACGAGGCCACCGTCGCGAACGACAAACTCCGCCGCGACGCCGAGCGCACCGCCCGGGTGCTCGCCTCGCTGCGCCGCACCCTCGACGAGCTCGTCGCCGATCCCGGGGAGAGCGGCCCTGGGGCGGTGGAGCGCGGGGCGGGCGACGACGTGGTGGCGCTCACCGACGCGGTCGGCCGGATGGTGCGCGAGCGGGAGGTCGTCCGCGAGCGGCTGCGGGTGCGCGAGGAGCGCCTCCAGCTGGCGCTCGCCAGCACCAACGAGGGGCTCTGGGACTGGGCCCTGGCGACCGGCGAGGTGTTCGCCAGCCCGCGCTGCGCGGAGATGCTCGCGTGGCCCCCGGAGCGCCTCACCGCGGAGCTCGGGTCGTGGCTGGTGCTCATTCACCCCGAAGACCGCCCCGCGGGCCAGCAGGCGCTCTTCGAGCACCTCCGCGGGCGCAGCGACCGCTTCGAGCAGGAGGTGCGGATGCTCACCGGCGACGGTGCGTGGCGCTGGGTGCTGGTGCGGGGCAAGGTCTTCGCGCGCGACGAGCGCGGCCGCGCGCTGCGCATGGTGGGCACCTTCCACGACGTCACCGAGCGGCGGCGCGTGGCCGAGGAGATCGTGCGCGCCAAGGAGGCGGCGGAGGCCACCAGCCGGGCGAAGAGCGAGTTCCTGGCCAACATGAGCCACGAGATCCGCACGCCCATGAACGGCATCCTCGGGATGACCGAGCTCGCCCTCGACACCGACCTCACCAAGGAGCAGCGCGAGTACCTCACGATGGTGCGCTCGTCCGGCGACGCGCTCCTCGCGATCATCAACGACATCCTGGATTTCTCGAAGATCGAGGCCGAGAAGCTGGTGCTCGACTGCATCGAGTTCTCGCTGCGCGACTGCGTCACCGACGCGTGCCGCACGGTCGCGCTCCGGGCCCACCAGAAGGGCCTCGAGCTCACCTGCAACATCGCCCCCTTCGTGCCCGACCGCCTGGAGGGCGACCCCGGCCGGCTGCGCCAGGTGCTGCTCAACCTCCTTGGCAACGCGATCAAGTTCACCGGCCGCGGCGAGGTGACCGTCGAGGTCACCCTCGCCGCGCGCGAGGGCGACGCCGCGCAGCTCTCCATCGCGGTGCGCGACACCGGGCCGGGCATCCCCGCCGACAAGCTCACGAGCATCTTCGAGGCCTTCGCGCAGGCCGACACGTCCATCACCCGGCAGTTCGGCGGCACCGGCCTGGGGCTCACCATCGCCTCGCGGCTCGCCGGGCTGATGGGCGGCGGCATCACCGTCGAGAGCACCCCCGGCGTCGGCAGCGTGTTCAGCATGGCCGCGCGCTTCGGCGTGGTGGCCGGGGCGCGCAGCACCGAGCAGCCGCGGCCGCTCCAGGGCATCCGGGCGCTCGCGGTGGACGACAACGCCACCAACCGGCAGATCTACGGGCAGCTGCTAGAGGCCTGGGGCGCCTCGGTGTCGCTCGCGGCGTCCGGGCCCGAGGCCCTGGCGCACGTCGACCGCGCAGAGGCCGAGGGGCGGCCCTACACCCTGCTCCTGCTCGACGACCGGATGCCCGGGATGGACGGGCCCGCGGTGGCCGAGGCGCTCCGGTCGCGGCCGACGAAGCCCGCGATCATCCTGGCGACCTCCTCGGCGAAGGCGCTCGACGCGGCGCGGATGCACGCGCTCAACATCCGCCACTGGGTGACCAAGCCGGTGTCGACGCCGGTGCTGCTGGAGGCCCTGATGGGCTGCCTCGGGAGCGCCGCGTCGGCGTCGGCGATGCCGACGAGCCCGGAGCCCCACCGCGGCGGCGGCCTGGAGCGCCTCCGGGGGTCGCGCTCGCTGCAGGTGCTGCTCACCGAGGACAACGCCGTGAACCAGGCCGTGGCGTCGCGGCTGCTGGAGAAGCTCGGGCACCGGGTGACCGTGGCCAACAACGGCAAGGAGTGCTTCGAGGCCTGGGCGCGCGGGGACTTCGACGTGATCCTGATGGACGTGCAGATGCCCGTGATGGACGGCATCGACGCGACGAAGGCCATCCGGCGCGCGGAGGAACTCCGCGGGACGCGCGTGCCCATCATCGCGCTCACGGCGCACGCGATGACCAGCGACCGCGACCGGTGCCTCGCCGCGGGGATGGACCGCTACCTGTCCAAGCCCATCCGCTTCGACGCGCTGGCCGAGGCGCTGCGGGCGTCGACGACGGCCGCGCCGCCGCGGAGCGAGGCGCCGCGGGAGCTCGACGAGGCTGGCTTCATCGCGTCGCTGGGCGGCGACGTCGACCTGGCGGTGCAGCTCTCGGAGCTGTTCTTCGACGAGAGCGAGGAGCTGCTGCAGGGCGTGCGCAAGCCGTGGGAACGCAGCGACTGCGAGGCGACGCACCTCGCGCTCCACAGCCTGAAGGGCGCCCTGTCGAACTTCGACCTGGGCCCGGCCTTCGAGGCGGCGAAGCGCCTGGAGGCGACGGCGCGGGACGGGGAGATGGGGCAGCTCACGGGGCGGGAGCTCGAGAACCTGGAGGCGGAGACCCGGCGGGTGGTGGACGCGCTCCGCGGCTTCGTGAAGCGGCGGAGCGGCGGCGGTGCGACGGAGGTGGGCGCGTGAAGGTCATCGTCGTGGAGGACCAGCGGGTGGTGCGGGCGAAGCTCGCGTCGATGATCGAACGGATGGGCCACGAGGTGCTCCAGGCGGAGGACGGCGAGCAGGGCGTCGCGCTCTGGCGCAAGGAGAAGCCCGGCCTGGTGCTGATGGACGCGATCATGCCCGTGCTCGACGGGTACGCCGCGGCGCGGCGCATCCGGGCGCTGGAGCCCGGCGGCTGGACGCCGATCATCTTCCTCTCCGCCGCGGAGGCCGACCAGGACCTGGAGAAGGGCATCGACGCGGGCGGCGACGACTACCTCGTGAAGCCAGTGAGCTTCGTGGTGCTGCACGCGAAGATCCGCGCGATGCAGCGCATCGACGACATGCGCCGGCGGATCACCGAGATGACCGAGCGGCTGGCCGAGGCCAACCAGGAGCTCGCGCGGCTCAGCAACCAGGACGGGCTCACGGCGCTCGCCAACCGCCGGTGCTTCGACGACGCGCTCCGGCGAGAGGCCCGCGACGCGCGCTTCGCCGACGCGCCGCTGTCGCTGCTGTTGGTCGACGTCGACCACTTCAAGTCCTTCAACGACACCCGCGGGCACCAGGCCGGGGACGAGTGCCTGCGCGAGGTCGCGCGGATGCTTGCGGCGCTGCGCGCCGGGCCGGGAGAAGTGGCGGCGCGCTACGGCGGCGAGGAGTTCGCGCTCATCCTTCCGGCGCACAACGCGGCGCAGGCGCAGGCGCGGGGCGAGCGACTGCGCGAGGCCATCGAGTCGCTGCGGCTGCCACACGGGGCCAGCGCGACGGCCCCGTGGGTGACCGTGAGCGTCGGGTCGGCCACCCTGCAGCCGGCCGAGGACGACGGCGAGAGCCTCGTCGCGGCGGCGGACTGGGCGCTCTACCAGGCGAAGCGATCGGGTCGCAACCAGGTGTTCGCGTCGCGCCCGTAGTGACCTTTGGGGGGCCGTTCTGGGGGTCCGGGCGTTGCGTCGGCGGGCGATCGCGGCGAGCCTCCCCAGCCGATCGGAGCCGGTGCCATCATGGACCTCGATTTCCTGCTCCCTTGGTCCGCTCCCCTGGAGCCGGGACATCTCGTGCGTCGGTACCACCGCTTCCTCGCGGACGTGGTGCTCGACGACGGACGGGCGGTGACCGCCCACTGCGTCAACAGCGGAACGATGGAGGGCCTCGTGCGCCCCGGCGCCCGGGTGTGGGTGTGCGCCGCGCCGGGCCCTGGCCGCAAGCTCGCGTACACGTGGTGCGCGATGGAGCTCGACGGCGTGCGCGTGGGCGTCGACACCATCCTCCCCAACCGGCTCGTGCGGGCGATGCTGGAGGCGCGCGCGATCCCGCGGATGGGCCCCTACGAGACCGTGCGCCCGGAGTACCCCCACGTCGCGGGGAGCCGGGTGGACTTCCGGCTCACGGCGCCCGGGACGGTGCACGACGTCGAGGTGAAGAACTGCCACCTCGTGTACCCCGACCGCCGCGGGTACTTCCCCGACTCGGTGAGCGTGCGCGCGACGAAGCACCTGCTCGCGCTCATCAAGGAGCGGCGCCGCGGCATCGAGGCGACGGTGCTCTTCGTGGTGCAGCGCGCGGACGTCCAGTCGGTGCGCCCGAGCGACCTGCACGACCCGGACTTCGGGGCGGCGGCGCGCAAGGCGGCGGCGGCGGGGGTGCGGTTCCGGGCGCTGCGGGCGACGCCGACGACGGAGGGCGTGCGGGTGCTCGGCACCATCCCGGTCGACCTCGCGGCGTACAACCTCGGGCGACCCGCGGCGTGGCGGGAGTCCCTGCGACCGCACTCCGGCTGGGAGCGCCCGGCCAAGGCCGTCTGAGCCGCCGGTCACGGCCCGGAACGACACAATATACTGGCGCCGGTGCCCCGAGGTTCACTACACCGCGCGCCCCCCCATGGCACGCACCCCCGCTGAGACCCGACACACCCCTGAACTCTGCGCCGCCGCCTACGAGGCGCTGCTCCCGCGCTTCGAGGCCGTCGACGCGGCGGCCCTGCTGCCCGCTCCGCCCGACCTGCGCGCCGTGGTGCGCGTCGCCCTCGACGCCGCCGACCTCGCCGACGACGACGAGCTCCGGGCGCGCTTCGCCCGGCTGCCCGCGGAGGAGTTCGCGCCGGCGGTGCCGGAGACCGTGCGCGAGGTCGGCCGCGCGATGCGCCACATGCTCCTGCGCCGCGACGCCGCCGAGGACCAGGGCTCTGGCGTGCTCCTCGACGAGGCCTTCGCGACGCTGGCGCACGACACCCGCGCCCGCATGTTGAAGGTCGCGCTGCACTACTTCGAGGACGACCCCGCGCACGCCGGCGAGCTGAAGCGCATCGGCCGCAAGAAGGGCCACGGCCAGCTGCGCGACGACCTCGAACGCCTGGCCGGCTTCTACGAGGCGCAGCGCGACGTGATCGAGCGCGACCCGAAGTACTACCGCGAGGCCGACGTCGCCGAGGCGCGGCGCATCGCCGCGGAGCTCACCACGCTCCTCAAGGCGGCGCAGTCCGACGAGCTCAGCCAGTGGGACGTACGCCTCGCCCAGGCGCACACCGTGCTCGCCCCGGCGCACGAGGATCTCCGGGCGGCGGGGCAGTTCCTGCTACGCAGCGGCGGGGCCGAGCGCTTCGCGGCGCTGCCCGGCGTCCGCCGACGCGTCCGCAAGGAGTGACCCGTGCCCGCCACCGCGCACGGTGGCAGATCGCCACACCGCCCTCCGCCTCGCGCGCTCCTCCCCTCGCCACGCCCCTCCGGTCCCCCACGCTGAGGCCCCTCGGTGGCACGAGCGCTGCTACCCCCCTTCGCCTGGTGCGCGCAGCAATGGCGCGATGCCCCACGGACCGCAATGGAGGTGTCGAGATGGCGAACACGGCCAACGAATCGCTCTGGCTCCCGACCGCGCCGAGGGCCCACCAGAGCCCCCTCGCCCACCCCGTCGAGGTCGACGTGGTGGTGGTGGGCGGCGGCCTCGCGGGCATGACCGCGGCGCTGCTCCTGAAGCGGCGCGGTGTCACGGTGGCCGTCGTCGAGATGCAGCGCGTGGGCCTCGGCGAGACGGGCCACACCACGGCGCACCTCACCGAGCTGGTCGACACCCGCTACGAGGAGATCGAGCGGGACTTCGGGCGCGACGCGGCCCGGCTGGTGGCAGCGTCGAGCCGCGCGGCCATCGACCACATCGAGGCCTGGTCGGCGGAGTTTCCGTGCGACTTCGAGCGGGTGCCCGGGTACCTCTACGCGGAGGGAGAGGGCGACGTCCGCGCGCTGCAGCGCGAGGTGGAGGCCGCGCGCCTCGCGGGCGTGGCGGCGGAGTTCACCCGCGAGGTGCCGCTGCCCTTCGCGGTGGCGGGGGCGCTGCGGGTGGGGCGCCAGGCGCAGTTCCACCCGATGCTGTACTTGCGCGGGCTGGCGCGGGAGCTGCCCGGCCGCGGCTGCCACCTCTTCGAGGAGAGCCGGGTGGTGGAGGTGAGCGACGGCGAGCCCCGCCGGGTGACCCTGGCCTCCGGGGTCGAGCTGCGCGCCCGCTCGGTGCTGGTGACGGCGCACGTCCCGGTGTTCAACCTCCTGGCGCTGCACACCAAGATCGCCGCGTACCGCACCTACGCCGTCGCGACGCGCAGCGCGCGGCTGCCGCCCCTGGGGCTCTACTGGGACACCGCGGACCCGTACCACTACACCCGGCGCTACGAGGACGAGCGCGGCCCGCTGCTCATCGTCGGCGGCGAGGACCACAAGACGGGCCAGTGCGACGACACCGAGGAGGCCTTCGCGCGGCTGAAGGCGTACGCGCGCGACCGCTTCGGCGCGGAGGACTTCCGGTGCCGGTGGTCGGGCCAGGTCATCGAGCCCGCCGACGGGCTGCCGTACATCGGGCGCAACTCCGCGTCGGACAACGTGTTCGTCGCGACGGGCTTCTCGGGCAACGGGATGACCTTCGGCACGGTCGCGGGCCTGATGCTCGCCGACGCGGCGCAGGGCATCGTCCACCCGTGGGCCGAGCTCTACGAGGCCACCCGCATGAAGCTTCTGGGCGCCGTGAAGGACATGCTGGTCGAGAACGTGGACTACCCCGTGCACCTCATCGGCGACCGACTCGCGGTGCCCGCCCGCACGGCGGAAGACCTCTCCCCGGGCGAGGGCGACGTGGTGGTGGTGGGCGGCCGCCGGCTGGCGGTCTACTGCGACGAGCGCGGCACGCTCCACGGGCTGAGCCCGACGTGCACGCACATGGGCTGCCACGTGAGCTGGAACACCGCCGAGCGGAGCTGGGACTGCCCCTGCCACGGCGGGCGCTTCGACGCGCTGGGGGCGGTGCTCAACGGCCCGCCGTTGCAGCCCCTCGCCTCGGTGCCGCTCGACGAGCCCGAGCCCGCGCTGGCCGACTCCGACGAGACCTTCGAGCCTGCCGGCGCGCTCACCTCACCCGCCCAGTACCGCGTCGCAAGAGTTCTGACAGGTTGAGCGGAGCACCCGCTCACGCCCACGATCCCCGGCCTCGCCCTCCGAGGGGAGCACCCGACCACGTCGTCCCAGCGCGCCCAACCCGGGGCGGCAACCCCGGGGCTCCGGACGTCGGGCGCGGGGCGGTTCGGGGAC
>CAIOSS010001337.1 GCA_903860995.1 uncultured delta proteobacterium
ATCCGTCGAGCCGATCCCGCGAGCGCCCCCGCAGCGAGCGACCAAGGCGTAGCCTTGCTACGCCGCGGGAGTCGAGCGAGGAGGTAAGCCGCGGGTCGGCCGACGGGCGGGATGCAAACGCTCAAGTCGTTCTTCGGTGCGTCCTTACGACCGGGTGAAGGGAGACACCGGGGCGACGGAGGTCACCGCGTGATGAGGGCGATGACGCAGCCGTCGTCGGTCATCGCACGCGCTCCCCGGGGCGTCGCCTTCCCATGGCGCCTCGTTCGCGCGACCCTCTCGCTGTGACCGCGGGCTCGACCCCCATCCGCCGACGCGCCCGCGGGTTTGGCCTCGCCCTGATCCTCGTGGGCGTGCTCGGTGGGCTCCTCAAGGCCGCCCTCGACGGCGCGCGGGCCTACGTCTTCGGCTACCCGCTGGTCATCATGGACGTGACCCGCGCCGCCTCGGCCCTCACCCTGGGCCCCGCGAACGCGCTGCTCCGCGTGCGAGCGTTTCCCGACGCGCGCTTTCGCGGCGTGGTGCGGCCCAACGTGGACACGCTCTACACCACGGCCTTCATCGACATGCACGATGGGCCCTTCGTCTTCGAGACGGCCCCCAACGCCGTGCGCTACGAGCTCTTCCCCTTCATGGACGCGTGGACCAACGTCTTCGCCTCGCCCGGCACGCGCAGCGTCGGCACCCACGGCGGCCGCTACCTCCTCGTGGGCCCCGCGTGGCAGGGAACCCCTCCCGACGGGCTCGCCGTGCTCCGCGCGCCGACCCGCATGGTGTGGCTCATCGGGCGCACGCAGGCCAACGGCGCCGCCGACTACCCCCTCGTGCACCGCCTGCAGGACGCCGTCTCGCTTCGCCCGCTCGACGCCGCTCGCGCGCCCGTGACCGACTGGCGATCCGCTGCGCGCCTGCCCCTGCCCCCAGCGGAGCAGGTGCGCGCGATGAGCACCGAGGCCTTCTTCACGCGCCTCGCCGGGCTCATGGTCGACAACCCGCCGACGTCCGCCGACGCGCCCATGATGCGACGGCTCGCCGCGCTGGGCGTCGCGCCCGGTCGCCCGCTCCGTTGGAGCGCCCTCGATCGCTGGAGCGCGAGCCTCGGCCGCTGGATCGCCGACCGCGCCGTCGCGCGGCGCCTGCGGAACCCGCCGAACCTCGTGCGAGGCTGGTTGACGCCGCCGTCGATGCTCGGGCGATATGGCACGAACTACGAGGTGCGCGGCGCGGTGGCGATGGTGGGGCTCGGGGCCAACCTCCCGGTCGACGCGATGTACCCCAGCGCGCGCGTCGACGCCCGCGGCGGCGCCCTCCATGGGAGCCATCGGTATCGCATTCACTTCGCAGCCGGAGCGCTGCCGCCCGTGAACGCCTTCTGGTCGGTGACGGCCTACGGCGCCGACCAGGCGCTGCTCGACACCGGCACCGGACGCTTCGCCGTGGGCGACCGCGACGCGCTGCGCCCCAACCCCGACGGCTCGCTCGACCTCTGGGTGCAGGCGACGCCCCCCGAGGGAGAAGCGCGCGCCAACTGGCTGCCCGTGCGCGCGGGAACGCCCTTTCTCTTGAACGCGCGGCTCTACTGGCCCAGACCCGAGGCGCTGCGCGGCGCGTGGTCGATGCCCGCCGTCGAGCGGCTCGACTGAGGCGGTACACTGGTCACCATGCGCAGGCTCCTCGTCGCGGTGCTCCCGTTCAGCCTCGTGGCCTGCCTGTCGTCACCCGATGACGCGCGGCCTCCCTCGGTCGCTCCCCCGGCCGACGCCGCCATCACCCTCGATGCCCCTCCCGACGCCCCGGACGCCCCTCTCGACAGCCCCCCCGATGCGGCGCCCGCGTCGCTGCGGGTGCTCTTCGTCGGCAACAGCTACACCTTCTACAACGACCTCCCCGGCCTCATCGCGCGCATGGGCGCCGCCGCGGCGCGCGCGGGTCGCGGACCCGTGATCACCGTCGACTCGGTCACCGTCGGCGGCGCCTCGATGCGCAGCCACTGGGACACCGGCACGGCCCCGGCGCGCATCATGGCCGGACCCTGGGACGCCGTCGTGCTCCAGGGCCAGAGCGTCGAGCCGGTGCTCAATACCCCCGAGTTCCGGACCTACTCCCTTCGCCTCGGCGGGCTCGCGACCGCCCAGGGCGCACGCCCGGTGTTCTTCGCGACGTGGCCGAGGCGCGCGGGCGACGCCCTCTACGCACAGTCGTGGTCTGGCGGCACGCCCCAGGGCTTCAACACGCGGATGCACGCAGCCTACGCGGAGGTCGCCGCCATGACCTCCGGCGGGCTCGCGGCCGTGGGCAACGCCTGGATGCGCGCGCTCGGCGCCCGACCCACGATCGACCTCTACGACCCCGACGGGAGCCACCCCTCGGCCGCCGGCAGCTGGCTGGCGGCCTGCGTGCTCTACCGCGCCCTCACCGGCAGCCCCGCACCCGCGGAGACCGAGACCGCCGCCACCAGCCTGCCGGTCGCCGACGTGGGCTTCCTACGGGGCATCAGCGCGGCGCCCTGACCGGGCGGCGCCCCGCCCCGTCAGGGCGCCGCGAGGGCGCCGCGGCGCAGGTCGTCGGCGCTGAACACCCCACGGTCGGTGACCAGCGAGGTGACCAGCGCCGCCGGGGTGACGTCGAAGGAGGGGTTGTACACGTCGGTCTCCCGGGGGCACCAGCGCACGGCGCCGAAGGAGCCCGCCGCGCCGCGCACCTCGTCGCCGTCGCGCTGCTCGATGGGGATCGCCGCGCCGTCGGGGCACCCGAGGTCGACCGTGGTCCACGGGGCGACCGGGTGGAAGGGCACCCGGTGGTGCGCCGCGACCACCGCGAGGGCGTAGGTGCCGACCTTGTTGGCGAAGTCGCCGTTGCGCGCCACCCGGTCGCTGCCGACGAACACCCGCTGCGCGCGCCCGTCGCGCAGGATGAGCGCGGCCATGCTGTCGGTGATGAGCGTGTGGGGGATGCCGAGGCGCCGCAGCTCCCAGGCCGTGAGCCGCCCGCCCTGGAGCAGCGGCCGGGTCTCGTCGACGTAGACGTGCACCCGCCGTCCCTCCTCGTGCGCCCGGCGTATCACCCCGAGCGCGGTGCCCACGCCCACGGTGGCAAGGCCGCCGGTGTTGCAGTGCGTGATGACCCCGTCGCCGTCCGCGATGAGCGCGGCGCCGTGGGCGGCCATCGCGTCGCAGCGCGCGACGTCGTCGACGAAGACGTCCATGGCGACGGCGTCGACGCCGGCGAGGTCGTCGCCCGGCGCGGCGGCGGTGAGCCGGTCGATCGCGGCCATGAGATTGACCGCTGTGGGGCGGGCGGCCCGGAGCCGCGCGGCGGCCTCGCGGAAGGCTCGCGGGGTGCTCCCGGCGCGCACGAGCAGGCCCAGGCATAGGGCGGCCGCGACGCCGAGGAGGGGCGCGCCGCGCACGGCCAGCGTGCGGATGCAGTCCTCCATGACGACGGGGTCGGTGGCGTCGACCCAGCGCTCGTCATCGGGGAGCCGACGCTGATCGAGGAGGAGGAGGCGCTCGCCGTCCATGCGAAGGCCCATGGAGGTCCGCGGAGCCCACGAGGAGGAGGTGCTCATGACGGCGCGGACCATAGCGTGAACCCCCCTGCGCGCTCACCCGCTCACTCCCGCGCCGTCACCCGCACCGCGCCCAGCGACCGCGCGTCGATGCTCGCCTCCACCTGCGCGCGCAGCCGCTCCTCCCAGCGCGCGCCCGCTGCCACCCGCGCCTCCTCGTAGCGCTCGCGCATCATCCGGTGCTGCACCCGCCGCCGCACGGCCTCCAGCGGCAGCACCTCGGCCTCCCGCCGCCCCACCCGCTGCACCACCGCCCAGCCCGCCACGCGCCGCGCCCGCTGCCGCCGCCGCACGGTCACCGTCGTCGTGACCGCCACGCGCACCGGCCGCTCGGCCACCGACCCGTCCTCGGTGAGCGCGAAGGCCGCCTCCACCACCGCCCGCCCCACCGCCGCCGGGACGTCCTCCTGCCGCAGCTCGCCGAGGTCGCCGTGGTCGCGCGCGCGCAGCGGGTCGATGCTCCCCGCCAGCACCTCCTCGAAGGCCGCCCCACGCCCGAGCGCCGCGATCGCCGCCCGCGCCGCCGCCTCCGTCCGCAGGATCGCCCACCGCGCCCGCACCCTCGCCGGGCGCTGGAAGTCGTCCGCGTTCGCCGCGTACCACCGCGCCATCGCCGCCTCGTCGGGCGCCGTCACCCGCCCGAGCGCCTCCGCCCGCAGCAGCCCCTCGGCCAGCGTCGCCGCCACCGCCCGGTCGCCTGGCCCGCTGCCCGCTGCCGCCTCGCGCGCCAGCGCCGCCGCGCCCTCCTCGGCCACCAGCTCGTCGACCAGCGCGCGCGCCCCCAGCGGGCCGAGACCCTCGCGCGTCCGCTGCCACGCCCGCACCGCCACGTCGCACACCGTCAGCCCGACGCCCGCCACCCGCGCCACCTCCACGCCCGCGTGCTCCACCGCCACCGGGCACGGCCCCGCCCACGGCCCCGTCGGCGCGTCCCCACGGCTTACGTCACTCGGTAATCCCGCGTCGGTCGCCGCTCGCGCCGCCGCCCCGCGGGGATCCCACGCCAGGTCGCCCGGGTGCGTGCAGGTCATCGCGAGCGCCGCGAGCACCGACCACCCCGCGCGGCTCCCGTGGCGCGCCATCGTCACCCGCTGACCAGCGGCTCGAGCTCGGCCAGCATCGCCTCGGCGTGGACGATCCCCTCGCCGGGCTCGTAGCGTCGCGACAGCTTCATGTCCGGCGACAGACGATACGGCGATCGCTTGCCCGTACACAGCTCCATCACCTTCGAGGCGTCGAGGGGGGAGTCTTCGCGCAGGTGCACCACCACGCGCTCGCGCGTCGCCTCGATGCCCAGCGCACGGAGCCTCCGCAGCCGGGTCTTCACCGACATCACCCGGATCAGCAGCCGCGCGGCGGGCGGCGCCGGGCCGAAGCGGTCTTCCATCTCCGAGGCGAGGTCCTGCACGTCGTCCTCGGTGATGGCGCTCGCCAGGCGTTTGTAAAGCGAGAGCCGCACACCGACGTCCTCGATGTACTCCTCGGGGATATAGTTGGGCTCGTCGAAGGTGAGCTCCGGGTCGACGCCGGGGATGATCGGCTGGCCCCGCAGCTCGGCCACGGCCTCTTCCAGCATCTGGCAGTAGAGGTCGAAGCCCACCGCGGTGACGTTGCCCGACTGCTCGGCGCCGAGCAGGTCGCCCGCGCCGCGCAGCTCCATGTCGAGCGAGGCCACCTGGAAGCCCGAGCCGAGCTCGGTGAAGCGCTCGATGGCGTCGATGCGCGCCCGCGCCTCGTCGCTCAGCTTCGAGGGCGGCGGGACGAACAGGTAGCAGTACGCCCGCTCCCGCGCGCGCCCGACGCGCCCGCGCAGCTGGTAGAGCTGCGACAGCCCGAAGAGGTCGGCCCGGTCGAGGATCATCGTGTTGGCCCGCGGGATGTCGATGCCGCTCTCGATGATGGCCGTGGCGCAGAGCACGTCGTAGCGCCCCTCGATGAAGTCCATCATCACGGTCTCGAGGGTCTCCGGGGCCATCTGGCCGTGGGCCACCGCCACGCGCGCCGTGGGCAGCAGCTTCTGGAGCTTGTCCGCCCGCTCGTAGAGCCCCTCGATGCGGTTGTAGACGTAGAACACCTGCCCCCCGCGGGCGAGCTCCCGGGTCACGGCCTCCTTCAAGACCTGCGGGTCCTCGCGGCACACCACCGTGCGCACGGCGCGGCGGTCGACCGGGGCGGTGGTGATGAGCGAGAGGTCGCGCATCCCCGAGACGGCCATCTGGAGCGTGCGGGGGATGGGCGTGGCCGACAGCGTGAGCACGTCGAGCTGCGCGCGCAGCTGCTTGATGCGCTCCTTGTGGGTGACCCCGAAGCGCTGCTCCTCGTCGACCACCAGCAGCCCGAGGTCTTTGAAGTGCACGTCCTTGGAGAGCAGCCGGTGCGTGCCCACCACCACGTCGATCTTGCCTTCCTTCAGGCGCTTGATGACCTCGCGCTGCTCGGCCGCTGTGACGAAGCGCGACAGCACCGCGACCTCCAGGGGGTACGGCGCGAAGCGATCGGCGATGGTGCGGTAGTGCTGCTGCGCGAGCACCGTGGTGGGGCACAGCACCGCCACCTGGGCGCCCTGCGCAGCCACGTGGAAGGCGGCCCGCAGCGCCACCTCGGTCTTGCCGAAGCCCACGTCGCCGCAGACGAGGCGGTCCATCGGGAGCGGGGTCTGGAGGTCGAGCATCACCTCGTCGATGGCCCGCAGCTGGTCGGGCGTCTCCTCGAAGGGGAAGGTCGCCTCGAACTCCTGGTCGAGCAGCCCCCGCGGCTTGAAGCTCCGGCCCGGGTGCGCGCGCCGCTCGGCCTGGAGGCGCAGCAGCTCGTCGGCCATCTGCCGCACCGCGCGCTCGACCTTGGCCTTGGCCTTGGCGAAGGTGCTTCCGCCCAGCCGGTCGACCCGCGGCGCGCCCTCGCCGCCGGTGAACTTCTGGATCTGGTTGAGCCGCGTGACCGGCAGGTAGAGCTTGTCGCCGCCCGCGTACTCGATGATGAGCACGTCGATCTTCTGCGAGCCCACCACGCGGTGGATGAGCCCGAGGTACTTCCCGATCCCGTGGTCGACGTGCACCACGAAGTCGCCCACTGCCAGGGCGCGCAGGTCGTCGAGGAAGGGCCTCGCCCCGGCCTCCGCCCCCTTGCGCCGGCTCTGGCGCCGGGCGCGCGCCCCGAAGATCTCCTCCTCGGTGACCACCGCGAGCAGTCGCGACGGCAGCGCGAAGCCGCGGGCGAGCTCGCCGACGACCACCTCCACGGCGGCGGTCTCGGGCCGTTCGGTGCGCTGGAGGAGCGACGGCGAGAAGGTCCCGTGGTGGCTCTTCACCGCGAGGCCGTGGCCGCGGGCGAGGGTGGCGACGCGCTCGGACTGCGTCGGCGTGCGCGCGGTGAGCAGCACGCGGTAGCCCTCGCCCAGCCAGTAGTTCGCCTGCTCCGCCAGCGGAACGAGCGCGTCGCCCTTCCCCTTCTCGGCGCGCGTGGCCTTGATGTCCGCCGCGAGCCTCGTCAGCGGATCGGCCCCGAGGTCGAGCACCGCCGCATCGGTGGGGACGTGCTCGAGCGCGGCGGGATCGTCCGCCGTGGGACCCTCGCTGGAGCGCACCACGAGCTCGTGGTGGGCCGCGACGGGGTAGCGCGCGAGGGCGGCGAAGAGCTCGGACTCGGAGAGGTAGTGGTCGTGGACGGAGAAGGTCGGGAGCTGCTTCTCGACGCGGGCGGCGTGGTCCTGGGCGGCGCGGGCGAGCTCGTCGCGGAGGGCGGCGAGGCAGCGCACGGGGTGGTTCCAGAGCACCCGGAGCGACGGGGGGAGGTAGGCCGTGACGGGCTCCAGCGCGGCGTAATAGGCCGGCAGGAAGCCCTCCGCGCCGAAGAATGCCCGGCCGCTGTCGACGTCCTCGAGCAGCTTGGCGGCGGCGTGGCTGGGGAGGTTCACGGCGTCGACGAGGTCGCGCACGCGGCGGCGGGCGCGGACGCGCTCGGTGTCCCCCACGAGGGCCTCGCGCACCGGGTGGATGAACAGCTCCTTGATGGAGCGGACAGTGCGCTGCCCTTCGGCGTCGAAGAGCTTGATGGTGAGGCAGAGGTCGTCGTCGAGCTCGATGCGCGCGGGCCACCGCGAGCTCGGCGGCCACAGGTCGATGACGGCGCCGCGGGCCGCGAAGGTGCCCGGGTCCTCCACCACGGGCACGCGGAGGTAGCCGCCCTCGACGAGGCCCTGCAGCAGCCGGTCGCGCTCGACGAGCTCCTCGGCCTGCACGAGGTCGCAGCGCGGCGTGAGCGCCTCGCGCGGCACCACCCTCCGCACGAGGGCGCTCGCGGGCGCGACGATGACCCGCCACGGCAGCCCCTGCGACAGGTGGAAGAGCGTGGCGAGCCGAGACATCGCCGTGCGGCGGTCGGGCGCGACCTCGACGAAGGGCGACTGCTCGGGGGAGGGGAGCACGAGCACCTCGCCGCGGCCC
>CAIOSS010001338.1 GCA_903860995.1 uncultured delta proteobacterium
CCGCCCTCGTCGCGCACCGCACCTCGCCGACCAACATGGGCCTCGCGCTCCTGGCCAACTTCGCCGCCGTCGACCTCGGCTACCTCGGACTCCGCGGCTGCGTCGACCGCCTGGAGCGCGCCCTCAGGACGATGGAGCGCCTGGAGCGCCACCGCGGGCACTTCCTCAACTGGTACGACACCCGCAGCCTCGCCCCGCTCCCGCCCGCCTACGTCTCCACCGTGGACAGCGGCAACCTCGCGGGGGTGTTCATCGCCCTCAAGCAGGCGTGCCTGCGCGCCACCTCGCTGCCCCCGATCGGGCAGATCTCGGAGGGCGTCGAGGACACCCTCCGGCTGCTCGACGAGGAGATCGACCGCTCCGGCGACCCCGCGCTCCGCCGCCTGCGGGCGCACACGTCGTCCTTCGAGCAGCTGCTCGGGCGGGCCCCCGCGGCGCCGACCGGCCGCGAGGCGTGGCTCACCTCGCTGCACGACGCGGCGAGCGCGCTGCACGCGGAGGTCTCGGCGCTCGCGTCGCAGGCCGACGACCCGCGCTACCGCGAGGTCACCCGCTGGGCGGGCGCGCTGGTCGCGCAGGTCGCGTCGCACCTCGACGACGCCCCCGAGCCGGAGCCGGGGGTGATCCTCCGGGGCCGCCTGGTCTCGATCGCGGCGCGCGCCGACGCCCTGCTGGAGGCGATGGACTTCCGCTTCCTGTACCACCGCGACCGCCAGCTCTTCGCCATCGGCTACGACGTCGGCGGCGAGCGCCTCGACGGCTCCTTCTACGACCTGCTCGCCAGCGAGTCGCGCCTCGGGAGCTTCGTCGCCATCGCCAAGGGCGACGCCCCGGTGCGCCACTGGTACAAGCTCGGCCGGTCCCTCGCGCCGGTGGGCCGACGCCGCGCCCTGCTCTCCTGGACCGGCACGATGTTCGAGTACCTCATGCCGTCGCTGCTCATGCGCAGCTACCGCAACACCCTGCTCGACGAGACCGCCCGGGCGGTCGTCGAGCGCCAGGTGGCCTACGGCCAGGACAGCCACGTCCCGTGGGGCATCTCGGAGAGCGCCTACAACGCCCGCGACCTCCAGCTCAACTACCAGTACGGCCCCTTCGGCGTGCCGGGCCTCGGCATCAAGCGCGGCCTCGGCGAGGACCTCGTCGTGGCCCCGTACGCCACCGCCCTCGCCCTCCTCGTCGACCCGAACGGCGCGGTCGAGAACCTCTGGCGCCTCGTGGCCGAAGGGCTCGAGGGCGCGTACGGCTTCTACGAGTCGATCGACTACACCCCCGGGCGGGTGCCCGATGGGCAGCGCGGCGCCATCGTGCGCACCTTCATGGCGCACCACCAGGGCATGAGCCTGCTGGCCATCTCCGAGCACCTCGGCGGCGGGCGCATGGTCGAGCGCTTCCACGCCGACCCGCGGGTCCGGGCGACGGAGCTGCTGCTGCAGGAGCGCGTGCCCCGCGAGGCGCCCATCGAGGAGCGCGCCGCCGAGCACGAGCCCGCGCCGCGCCCTGCGAGGGAGGTCCCGCGCGAGGAGTGGCGCCCGTTCCGCGTCGACGCGCGCCCCGAGGTGCACCTGCTCTCCAACGGCAGCTACTCGGTGATGGTGACCGGGGCGGGCGGCGGCTCCAGCCGGCGGCGCGAGCTCGCGGTCTCCCGTTGGCGGGAGGACCCGACGCGCGACGCGTGGGGCCAGTTCATCTACGTGCGCGAGCCGCGCGACGGGCGCTTCTGGTCGGCCACGCACCACCCCACGGACGACCCGCCGGGCGCGACGGAGGTGTGCTTCCCCGTCGACCGCGCGGAGTTCCGCCGGGTCGCCGACGGGGTCGAGACCAACCTGGTGATCTCCGTCGCCACCCAGGACGACGCCGAGGTGCGCGCGCTCAAGGTCACCAACCAGACCAGCGAGTCTCGGGACTTCGAGGTCACGAGCTACCTCGAGGTCGTGCTCACCACGCCCGGGGCCGACGCCGCCCACCAGGCCTTCGCCAAGCTCTTCGTCGAGACCGAGCACCTCCCCGAGTTCGGGGCGCTCATCGCCTCCCGCCGGCCCCGCTCCGCCGAGGAGCCCCGCGTGTGGGCCGTGCACGTGTGCGCCGTCGAGGGCGAGGTCGTGGGCCCGCACGAGCACGAGACCGACCGCGCGCGCTTCATCGGCCGCGGCCGGAGCGCCCGCCACCCCGCCGCGATGGACGGCCCCCTCGGGGGGACCACCGGCGCCGTGCTCGACCCGGTGTTCAGCCTGCGCCGGCGGGTGCGCGTCGCGGCGGGTCGCTCGGCGCGGCTGCTGTTCACCACGGCGGTCGCGGACACCCGCGAGGCCGCGCTGCTGCTCGCAGAGAAGTACGCCGACGCCGTGTGCGCCAACCAGGCCTCGGTGCTCGCGTGGACCCACGCTCAGTCACAACTCCACTACCTCGACATCGGAGCCGACGAGGCGAAGCTCTTCCTCCGGCTCGCCGCGCGCGTTCTGTACGCCGGGCGCGAGCTGCGGGCCCGGGAGGACGTCATCGCGCGCAACCGCCGCGGGCAGTCGGGGCTCTGGGCCTACGGCATCTCCGGGGACGTCCCCATCGTGGTGCTGCGCGTGTCGGGCGAGGAGCACATCGGGCTGCTCCGCGAAGCCCTCCACGCCCACGAGTACTGGCGCATGCGCGGCCTCACGGTCGACCTCGTCGTGCTCAACGAGCACCCGCCGAGCTACCTGCAGTCCTTCCACGACCAGCTGGTCGGGGTGGTGCGCTCGGGACCGAGCGCGTTCCTCGTCGACCGCCCGGGCGGGATCTTCGTGCGCCGCGCGGACATCATGCCCGTCGAGGACCAGACCCTCCTCATCGCCGCCGCGCGGACCGTGCTCGCGGGCTCCCGCGGCAACCTCGCCGAGCAGGTCGACCGCCCTCCCGAGCTCATCGAGCTGCCCGCCGCCCTCGTCGCGCGGCACCACCGGGTCGAGGCCCGCGGGACGGTCGCCCCCTCGGAGCCGCTGCGATTCCCCACCGCCCTCGGTGGGTTCTCCGCCGACGGACGGGAGTACGTCATCCGGCTCGGGCCGAAGCAGTGGACGCCCGCGCCCTGGGTCAACGTGCTCGCCAACCCGGGCTTCGGCGCCCTCGTGAGCGAGGCGGGCTCCGGGTACGAGTGGGCCGAGAACTGCCACGAGAACCGCCTCACCGAGTGGACCAACGACCCCGTCGCGGACCCCGCCACGGGCGCGATCTACGTGCGCGACGACGAGACCGGCGCGTTCTGGACCCCCACCCCGCTGCCCATCCGCGGCGACGGGTCCTTCGAGGTGCGCCACGGCCAGGGCTACAGCGTCTTCCGCTCGATCGTCGCGGGCATCGCGCAGGCGCTCACGGTCTTCGTCGCCGCCGACGACCCGGTGAAGATCTCGCGCCTGACGCTGCACAACACCAGCCGCCTCCCGCGCCGGCTCACCGTCACCGCCTACATCGAGTGGACCCTCGGCGTGCTGCGCCCCACCGACGGGATGCACGTCGTCACCTGCCTCGACGCCGAGAGCGGGGCCTTCTTCGCGCGCAACACGTACCCCAACGACCTCGGCTCGCGGCTCGCTTTCGCGGACACCTCACCGCGGTTTCGCTCCTACACGGGCGACCGCGCGGAGGTGCTGGGCTTCCACGGCGACCTCGCCCACCCCGCGGCCCTCCGCCGGGTCGGGCTCAGCAACCGGGTCGGCGCAGGCTACGACCCCTGCGCGGCCCTCCAGCTGGAGGTCGCCCTCGGGCCCGACGAGGAGCGCGAGGTGGTGATCGTAGTGGGTCAGGTGATCGAGGCCTCGCACGCGCGCGCCCTCGTCGCCCGCTACCGCGCGGCGGGCGCCGCCGGCCGCGAGCTCGACGCCGTGAAGCGCCGCTGGGACGAGCTCCTCGACACCATCCAGGTGCGCACGCCCGACCAGGGCCTCGACCTGCTCGTCAACCGCTGGCTCCTCTACCAGACGGTCGCGTGTCGGCTGTGGGGGCGCACCGGGCTCTACCAGTCGGGCGGCGCGTACGGCTTCCGCGACCAGCTCCAGGACGTCACGGCGCTGGTGTACTCACGCCCCGACCTCGCGCGCGAGCACATCCTGCGCGCCGCGGCGCGGCAGTTTCCCGAGGGCGACGCCCAGCACTGGTGGCACCCGCCCTCGGGGCGCGGCGTGCGCACCCGCTTCGCCGACGACTACCTCTGGCTGCCCCTGGTGACCGCCCACTACGTCGCGACCACCGGCGACGTCGCGGTGCTCGACGAGTCGGTGCCCTTCATCGAGGCGCGCGCGCTCGAACC
>CAIOSS010001339.1 GCA_903860995.1 uncultured delta proteobacterium
GATGACCGTGCAGACCATCACCCGCGCGGCGGTGAGCAGCTGGAACCGCTCCCGGAGCTGCGAGTCGGAGTTGCCGACGAGGGAGAGCTGCTCCGGGAGGAGCGACGGGGTGCGCACAACCCCTCCGATGGGCTCAGCCGGCCTTGACGTTACCAGCCATCGTAAAGATGGGCAGGTACATCGCGATGATCATGGTGCCGACGCTGCCGCCGATGAACACCATCATGATCGGCTCGAGCAGCGAGGTCATCGCAGAGACGGCGACGTCGACCTCCTCCTCGTAGAAGTCGGCGATCTTGTTAAGCATGGTGTCGAGCGCGCCGGTCTGCTCGCCCACGGCGATCATCTGCACCACCATCGACGGGAACACCTGCGTCTCCGCGAGGGGCTCCGCCATGTTCTTGCCCTCGGCGATCTTCGCGCGGGCCGTCATGATGCCCTGCTCGATGATGTAGTTGCCCGAGCTCTTCGCCACGATCTCCATGGCGTCGAGGATGGGCACGCCGGACGAGAGCAGGGTGCCGAGGGTGCGGGTGAAGCGCGCCACGGCGATCTTGCGCATCACGCCGCCGATGACGGGGAACTGGAGCAGCGCGCGGTCGATGACGCGGGTGCCGTTGGGGGTGCGCTTCCAGTAGGCGAAGCCGTAGAGGCTGCCGACGGTGCCACCGACGAGGAGGAAGACGTTGTTGACGAAGAAGTGCGACGCGTTGATGACCGTCTGCGTGAGCCCGGGGAGCTCGCCGCCGAACTCCTTGAACATCGTCTCAAAGGTGGGGATCACGAAGATCATCATCACGGCGATGACCGCGACGGCGATGAACATCACGCCGATGGGGTAGGTGAGCGCGCTCTTCACCTGGCGCACCAGCTTGGCGTTCTTCTCGATGTAGGCCGCCAGGCGCTGGAGGATGGTGTCGAGGATGCCGCCGATCTCCCCGGCGCGGACGAGGTTGCAGAACAGGTGGTCGAAGATGCGCGGGTGCTTGGCGAGCGAGTCGCTGAAGGTGAGCCCCCCCTCGACGTCGTTCTTCACCGTGCGGAGCACGCGGGCGAAGGCGGGGTTCTCGATCTGCGACCCGAGGATGTCGAGGCACTGCACCAGCGGCAGGCCGGCGTCGATCATGGTTGAGAACTGCCGCGTGAAGATCACGAGGTCTTTGGTCGTGACATTGCCGCCGCCGCCGAAGTTGAAGCTGAAGCCCTTCTTGGCGACCTTGACCGGCTGGAGCTGCTGCTGTCGGAGCCGTTGCCCGACCGCGGCCTCGTCGTCGGCTTCCATGGTGCCGGTGCGAACCTCACCGGTCCGGGTCTTGGCCTCATAGGTGAACGTCGGCATCGATCGCGATCGTATTGGCCCCACGCCCCGGGGTCAAAAGGTTCTGGTGGGTGTCTACGGATCTCGGGGACTGCTCGGGCGCACGGGCACCGCGGCGCGGGCGGTCTCGACCAGCTGGAGGAGCTCGATGGGATCGTTGGAGCGCCCCTGCGCCTCCTCCATCGTGATCTGCCGGCGCGCGACCAGGGTGGCCAGCGACTGGTTCATCGTCTGCATCCCCGACGCGGTCTGGCCCACCTGCATCAGCGAATAGATCTGGTGGATCTTGTCTTCGCGAATGAGCGAGCGGATGCCCGCGTTGGGCACGAGCACCTCCACCGCCGCGATGCGACCCGGCACGCCCGCGCGCGGCAGCAGCAGCTGCGTCACGACCCCCTGGAGCACGAAGGACAGCGAGATGCGCGCCTGCTGCTGCTGGTGCGCCGGGAACATGTCCACCACGCGATGGATGGCC
>CAIOSS010001340.1 GCA_903860995.1 uncultured delta proteobacterium
CCCTTGCTGGCGACGGCCTCGTAGTCGGGGTGGTGCGTCGGGTTGAGGAGCTCGCGGAGTTCTTCGACCGGGGCGATCTCCGGGAGGTCGCGCTTGTTGTACTGCACCACGAAGGGGAGCTTCTCGAGCGCGTAGCCCTGCTCGGCGAGGTTGCCCTGGAGGTTTTCGAGCGACTCCATGTTGGCCTCGACGCGGCCGATCTGCGAGTCGGCGACGAAGACCACGCCGTCGACGCCCTTCAGGATGAGCTTACGCGAGGCGTCGTAGAAGACCTGGCCGGGCACCGTGTACAGGTGGAAGCGGGTCTTGAAGCCGCGGATCTCACCGAGCGAGAGGGGCAGGAAGTCGAAGAAGAGCGTGCGGTCCTGCTCCGTGGCGAGGGAGATCATCTTGCCCTTCGCCTCGGGGGCGGTGCGCTGGTAGATCCACTGGAGGTTGGTGGTCTTGCCGCACAGCCCGGGGCCGTAATAGACGATCTTGCAGTTGATCTCGCGCTGACCGTAGTTGATGAAGGACATCGATCGCCTCGGTGAGGGGGGGGGTCAGTCGTTGAAGAGGTTGTCGATGTCCTCGTCGGTGATCTCGGCGAAGGGCGCCCCGTCGCTGCCGTGGGGGATGCGCTTCGCGAGGGCCTCGAAGATGGTGTTGAGCTCGTCGCTCGCGCGCTTCACCCGGAGGCGCACCAGGCCCAGCGTGGCGCGGGAGTCGAAGATCACCGCGAGGATGACCCGGTTGCCCACCAGCTGGATGTGGATGTTCGCCTTCACGCCCTCGTGAAACTGCGTGGGGAACTCGTTCTCCTTCAGCAGCTTCGCCATGCCTCCCATGGCCGCGATGGTGCCCGCGATGAGCGACGCGAGGGAGGTGGTGTCGAGGTTCTCCGTCTCCCCGCTCGCGGCGATGAGCTGACCGTTCTTGTCGACGATGCACACCACCCGGGCGTTGGCATCGCGCACGAGCTTGTCCACCACCACCTGGATCTGGTTCAGCTCGTCCTCATACATCACCACGTTCATGGTCGTCGGCTCCGGAGCCCCCGCATCGTGGAGAGTGGTAGCCGCGATCTCGGCGCGACGACGCTGGGCCTCGCATCGGGCATACCAGAGCCACAACGCGCGGAGCAACCCCCGACGTCGAACCTACACCGCCTCCACGGGCGTCCGTGGCATCGTGCGGCGCAACCCCGATGTTGCAGGCCGCCCTCTTCGACTTCAACGGCGTGCTCGTCGACGACGAGCAGCTCCACCTTGATGGCTTCAACGCCGCCCTGCGCCCCGCGGGGGTCACGGTCTCGCCGGCGGAGTACAACGACCGGTACCTGGGCTTCGACGACCGGGGGGCCTTCGCGGCCATGCTCCGCGACCACGGGCTGGACCACGGCCCCGAGCGCCTGGCCGCCCTCATCGCCGCCAAGAGCGTGGTGTACGCCGAGCTCGCCGCCCGCTCGCTGAAGGTCTTCGAGGGCGCCGCCGCCCTGCTGCGGGCGACCGGGGCGAGGGTGCCGGTGGCCATCGTGAGCGGGGCGCTGCGCGGCGAGATCGACGTTGCGCTGTCGCTGATGGGGGCCGAAGGGGTCGCGCGGGTGATCGTCGCCGCCGAGGACGTGGCCGCGTGCAAGCCCGACCCGGAGGGCTACCTCCGGGGACTCGAGCTCCTCGGGGCCTCGGCGGGCGCGCTCGACCCGGCCCGCTGCGTGGCCCTGGAGGACAGCGTCGCGGGGGTGGAGTCGGCGCGCGCGGCGGGGCTCTGCGTGGTGGCCGTCGCGCACACCTACGACCCGGCGACCCTGCGCGCGGCGGGCGCCCACGCGGTGGCCGCGCACGTCCGGGACCTCACCATCGACGCCCTCGACGCGGCAGTGCGCGCGGCGGACTTGCATCGTCGTTGACCTTTCCCGCGCCGCCGCCCTACGCTGAAACTCGCTGCCCTCGGCGGCAATGGAGCGTAGAGATCAATGAGCGCGCTGAAGGTCCTGATCTTCGAGTACGACCGACCCTTCGCCGACGCGCTGGAGCGGGCCTTCGCCCGCCGCGGGTGCTCGGTGCGGGTGGTCGATGACGGCCAGGTGGGCCTCGACGTCGCGCTCGACGACCGCCCGGGGCTGATCATCCTGGCGATCGAGCTGCCGCGCATGAACGGCTTCGCGGTGTGCAACCGCATCAAGAAGCACCCCGACCTCAAGGACATCCCGCTGGTGATCGTCTCGTCGGACTCGCCGCCGGAGACCTTCGAGCAGCACAGCAAGCTGCGCACGCGCGCCGAAGACTACGCCCACAAGCCCATCGACCCGGAGGCGCTCATCAGCCGCGCCGCGGCCTTCGTGGACATCCCCGCGGCCCGCGACGGCGAGATCATGGTCGACGAGGAGGCCATCGAGGAGGCCGTCGACGACGGGCCGATCAACCTCGACGACGACATGAGCGGCCTCTCCGACGCGGCCTTCGACAGCATCGTGCTCGACAGCGTGCCCCCGACGGCGCCGATGAGCGCCGCGTCGCTCCTCGAGCCGCTCCCCGAGCCCGGGCCGACGTCGGGCCGCCCCGCGGCGCGGGCCGTCAGCTCCGACGACTTCGAGGACTACACCATGGTGTCGTCCAGCGGGGAGCTCCCGATCAACCTCAGCGACATCGCGCGGGCCGTGCAGGCCAGCCCGCAGCCCCCGCCCCTCGGCGCGTCGGCCCCGCCGCCGCGGCTGACCCCCCCGTCGCCCGCGCGCGTCGCG
>CAIOSS010001341.1 GCA_903860995.1 uncultured delta proteobacterium
GCATCAAGGTCTTCGTCCGAGGGATGCAGAAGGTCGAAGTGGCCGCGGAGGTCCTGAGCGCGTACCGAGCCATGATCGCGGTGCCTACATCTCGCGACCCTTCTGGCTAATGCGTAGCCATTCATGGAGAGGGGCGCGCGGAAGCGGGGGTGAGGTCTGCGCGAGCTTCGACGCATGGCCGAAAATCGCGCCGAGGGATGTTCTGTCGCCGGACGCGGACAGTGGCCTGTGGCGGCGCCGCGTTGCTTTGCTGATTCGCCGAACTGCACGACCTGGCACCGAACGACCTCGCGCGCTCCGCGCAGACCTCGCCGGGAATCATCACGCCGATCATCCGTGTCACGGCGTAGGGACGGCCGCGGGACCCAGCTGGGTGGGCGCGTCGAGTGGGGCGAAGGCGCGCATCGCGTCGAGTTCGGGGCACGGGTCACCGGTGCCGGCGACGGGCGCGCGACGTCGGCAGCCGCGCGTGATCGCGGCCTGGACGTCGGCGGTGGGGAGGCTCCAGGCGCGGGCATGGGGTCCCCCGCGGTCGCATGGAGCGGCGCGAACATCAGCGCGGTCGCGAGCAGCGCGACCCACGAACGGGAAACGCCCCGCGCGCCCATCGACGCGCGCGGTGACGGCGAGGGTGTCCGGCGCGCGGCACGCGCGGTCAGGCCAGCGGTTGGCAGCATGGGTCCCGGACGCCACCTTCCCATGATGCCTATCCCCCTCCGGCGCTGAGCTGAAGGTGGAGGTGTACTTCCCCAACCTCGGCGCCACGAAGACCCTGCCCGCGGAGTACCTTCAGTTGCTCGGGTAGCGGGCGCTCCGACCGGCGCCATCGGCGTTGCGGTCCACGGTCTGCTTGGGCCCCGTGCACGGCCATTGCCGACTTTTTGGCGGGGCCCGATCGAACCCACTACGCTCCGCGGCAATGCTTCCTCCGCTCGAGGCTACTCACTCGTCCCTGCAAGGGTTTCAGCGGCGGGCGGGCGGGCTGATGCTCCTCTTTCTCGCAGCGTCGGGGGCCGCCCTCGGAATCGTCGGCGTTGGGCAATGGCTCGGCTGGATCCCCGGGGGGCTGTCGCACACCCCGAGAGACTCCCTGCGCATGGCGGTGTCCGGCCTGGTCGTGTGCCCGGTCACGCTGCTTCTGCACTGGATCCACGAACACCACCGGAGCGAGTGGCCCCTCCGGTCGCTCGGGCTCTTCCTCGTGGCCGCGATCGTGCCGGCGATACCAGCTTCCAGCTTCCAGCGCGGCGTACCGCAGGCCATCTGGGTGCCGGTGCTCATTGCGTTCGCGTTGACCAGCCTGCGTTGGTCGCTGTTCACCACTGCCCTGGCGATCGGCACCACGGTGATCCTGCACCGGCACCATGGTGCGTTCATGACGCCTGCCAGCGTCTTCGTCACGGCCGTGATGGTCGTAGCCATCGTGACCCCGCGTCTGGTCTATGACCGCACCTTCCGCGCCGAGCGCGCGATGGCCGCCGATGCGCAGCGCCTGGCCTTCCATGACGCCCTCACCGGCCTGCCCAACCGCCGCCTGCTCTCCGATCGGCTCGCTGAGGCGCTGAAGAAGGCCCGGCGCGAGCCGTCCCCGCTCGCCGTGATCTGCGTGGACATCGACCAGTTCAGCCAGATCAACGCCACGGGCGGCCACCAGTTGGGCGACCGGATCATCACCGAGGTCGCCGCCGCCCTGCGGGCGAGCGTGCGGGAGTCCGACACCGTGGCGCGCATCGGTGGCGACGAGTTCGTCGTCGTGCTCGGACCGCTCACCGACCCCACCGGCGTCGAGCGGGTACTGACGACCATCCGGACGTCGGTACAGCGGGACGTCAAGCTCGCGGACCGCACGATCTCCCTGACGACCAGCCTCGGCGTCGCGCTATTCCCGAACGACGGCGCGACGGCCGAAGAGCTGATGCGCCGTGCCGATCAGGCGCTCTCTCAGGCCAAGAGCGACGGACGCGACCGGGCCTGCTACTTCAACGCCGCTCAGCAGGCCGAAGCCGCGCGCCGGATCAGCCTCGGGCAGGACCTGCGCGGGGCCTTGGACCGGGGCGAATTCCACGTCGTCTATCAGCCCATCGTCAACCTGAAGACCGGTAGGATCTACAAGGCCGAGGCGCTGCTCCGCTGGACACACCCCAGCGAGGGCCCGATCAGCCCCGCGACATTCATCCCCATCGCCGAGAAGAATGGCGTCATCTCGGAGATCGGCGACTGGGTGTTTCGGACGTCCGCGCGGCAGGTGAAGTCGTGGCGCACGACGCACGATCCCGCGTTTCAGGTGAGCGTCAACCGGTCGCCGGTGCAGTTTCGGGATGAGCTCGGCGCGCGCACCTCCTGTCTCGATGAGCTCGATCGCCTCGGCCTGCCCGGGGACAGCATCGCGCTCGAGCTCACCGAAGGCGTCCTGCTCGAGTCCAACCCTTCGACGTCCGCGCAACTCTCCGAGCTGCGCACGGCCGGCGTGCACCTCTCGCTCGACGACTTTGGCACGGGCTACTCGTCGCTCTCGTACCTCCACGAGTACGAGATGGACTTCGTGAAGATCGACCGCTCGTTCGTTCGTGGCCTCGCCGAGGGATCGAAGCAGCGGGTGCTCTGTCAGAGCATCGTGGCCATGGCGCACGCGCTGGGCCTCGCGGTGGTCGCCGAAGGGGTCGAGACGGA
>CAIOSS010001342.1 GCA_903860995.1 uncultured delta proteobacterium
CTGTTCGACCCCGGCCGTCGCGATGTCCTGCCGCAACCCATCGCGCGCCGGGCCGCGATCCTCGCCGAAGAGTCCGAGCGCCATGGCGCGCACACCACGCCCGACGAACTCGCAGACCTGATCGAAGCCATCTTCGACTTCCTTTTCCGGCTGTGGGTCGCCGAGTTCGCTCGCGCCGGGGCGCCGGACGACGACGCTGCGCGCTACGTCGTACAGGCGCTCACACCCCGCATGCTTCTTGGCCCGCGCGTTGGCATGGCCCGCACGCTGCGGGACGTCTTCGTCCGCAAGGGCCTCGGCACGGCCGTGCGTGGTCTGGCCGCCGTCGACTTCGGTGCCCACGACGACAAGGACCACCCCGTTGCGCAACTTCTCCGGTTCCGCAACGGCTTTGCGCATGGGAGTTTTAGCGCCTCTTTGCGCGAGATCGAGCGGCACCGCGCGCTCATCGAAGATCTCCTGGAACGTCTGCCGGCGCTTGTCGAGCAACCGGTGTGCGTGGTCCGCGACGACGGGGCCGTGTACGCCCTTCGCGCGATCGCTGAGCGCATCGCGATGCCTGCCGGCGCACGCCCTCCGGAGTCCGGTCGTCCCTTCGTCGCCGCGCATGACGGCTCCGAGCCCCTCGACCTCTTCCCGCTATGGATCGCCGCGAGCACGAGCGACGATCTCGTGCTCACGCATCCCGGCGACGGCACCACGCAAGGCCTTCGGGCCTTCTTCGAGCGCGAGTCGCTGCGTGCCTACGCCCGCCGCTGGCAAGACGAACTTGACGGCCTATTTTCCCATGACGACCTGCTGCGACGCCGCGTGACGCGCGCGCTGACCAGCGCCGAGCGCGACGATCTCAATGATGCCGTGGCCACGAAGCATCTCGTGCTCGTCGAAGCACACCCGGGGTGCGGCAAGGCCGCTGCCCTCGTCACGCTGCTCGACGACCGCGCGCTTCGTCTGCGCTTCAACGACGTCTCCACCGCCGTACTCGCCCCGGACGAACCCGCGACGCGCGCCACAACCTTCGCCAGCATGCTGCTGCGGGCCGCCGAACGAGCATTGGACCTCGCGCCTCGAGCCCTCGAGACCACAGGCCCCGATGGGAAGGGGGGCAGTCGCTCGAGGGGTAGCGACCGCTCGGCGCTCGAGCGCGTGCAGTTGGCCATCAATGCCCTTGAGGCTGCGAAACGCACGATCCTCGTGCTCATTGAAGACGCCCACTTCGGCACGGTGCTCGCCCGCGGCGAGAGCGACACGCTCGCCAGGGTGGTTCGCGCCCTCGTTCCCACAAACGGGCGCGCCTCATCGATTCACGTCGTTGCAACCACCCATCCCGGCGCGGCGCGCTCGCCCTTCGCTCACGACCGAAAGGTGAGCCTCGGTGTTCCCGATACGCCGGACGATTCGCGCGTGAGGGCCGCCGTCGACGCCGCTCTCGCACGCAGTCCGATGCACCGCGCGACCCTGGCCACGATCTGCCGCCTGGAGGGCGAGGCTGCGCTCTTCGTCGTGTGCGACGCGCTTGAGCAGAGCGGACACTCGACAGTCTTCGAACCCGCCGTGGAACACGCCCTCACGGAGTTGCGGCCGCTGCTCTTCACCCGCCGGGACACCGGAGAACGCGTCTGGAAGGCGTTCCACCCGATGCTGCGAACGTTGGTCTCGAACGCGGATGGTGCCCGATGAAGCCCGAAGAACTGCTCGCCGCGCTCGACGAGCGGGAGAAGGCCGCCCTCGATGCGGCGAAGGGCGCCGGTGACGCGAACGCAGCGCGGGCCGTGCTCAAGGGCGCCGCGACCCGCCTGGGACTCGTGGGGAAGGGCCTCGAGTCAGTCGCAGGCCAGGCTGCGAGCGTGCTCTTTCCGAAGGCACCCAGGCCGCCGAAGTCCGAAGCGCCGACCCTGCAAGAACTCTCCCGGTCGCTCCCGTTTCCCCTGGGCTGGAAGCTCGCATCGCTGCTGCGCGACACCCGCCGCATTGATGCAGGCGAGGAAGCCCCCCAGTTCGCCTTCGACCTGTTCGCGCTCTTGAGCCTCTTGCTGCGCTTCACGACACTGGTGCTCGTCAAGTCGTACGTCGAGTCCGGGGCGACCGATGCCCGACTCAACCGCACGCTCGTCGAGGCGTTCGGTAAGTCGCTCGTCGAGGAGAGCTGGCTGGCGCTCCCGAGGTCCGTTGTGAACGTGCGCGCCGAACTCGACGCCTTCGCGAAGGCTGCGCGCCCGGCGCTGCAGGGGGCGAAGGTCTCGACCGACCAGCGTGCCCCCCAGGTGCGCGGCGGCGACCTCGACCTCGACTACCTGATCGCCCTTCGCAACACCGTCGCCCATGGCGAACGTGTGGCCCCGAAGCACGTACGCGCGGCCTTCGATGTGCTGGGTGGGGTGCTGCAGCGCTTCGCCTGGCTAACGCAGTATCGCCTCGTGGTGCGAACCGCCGACGGAGGCATCGTACTCGAGGGAGAGCTTCCCACGCCGGCCTCTGCGCTCGATCCGGCGCTCCCCGAGAATGAACCCTGCCTCGTGTCTCGCGAGGGAGCGGGTCCGGCGCTCTCGCTCTCGCCGTTGCTCCGGTACCGCCCCAGCACCGGCGTGGCCGTCGAAGAACTGTTCTTCGTCAACGCCGCATCGCTCGAAAGGCTGCAGTATGTAGGTTTTCGCGGGCATGAGGCCCCCGACGGGAGGAGCCTCGGGAGCTACGAGGCCTTCCGCGAACTCATGAAGCGCATCCCGACGCCGGAGATTCCGAAGAATCCGCGTCTCGACTTCACGCAACTCGCCGAAGAGGTCACTCGCTTCTTTGTCGGCCGCGAGGGGGTGCTCAAGGCCCTCGCGGAAGCGGTGCGCGCGCGCCCGGCACCGTACCTCGTGCTGCGGGCGCTCCCGGGCATGGGCAAGACGGCGTTACTCGGACGCCTGCATCTGCAGAACCCGCCCAGGACGCAGGGCGAGTTGAATTCCGGCGACCGGTGGGTCTTCCACTTCTGCGCCAACGTCGATGGACGCAACTCGCCGACGGTGATGATCCGATCGCTCGTGGCGCAGATCGCCGATGCCACTGGCCTCCAGGACAAGGAGCTCGTGCGGGCAGCGCTCAAGAGCACCGACCTGAAGGAACTGCGAGACACGCACCTGCCCACCGTGCTGCATGCCGCGGCGGCGACGCTCGCGATGGGCGAACGACTCGTGCTCGCCATCGACGCCATCGACGAGGGTTTTGGTGGCGAGGACCCTATCGGAACCGTGCTTCCACGAGTGCTCCCGGAGAATGTCGTGGCGGTGCTCAGTTGGCGCGTTGATGGCGACGGGCGCAACCCGCGCGTCGAGGACGCATTGCGCCATCTGGCCCCCGCGGCGCGCTACGTCGTGCCCGGAGCCGACCCACTGCGAGGACTCACGCGGGAGAACCTTGCCGACTTCGTCGCGCAGGTGAAGGCGATGGTGGATCCCCTGGACGATTCCAACGAGAGCCCCGCCGCGGTGCTCAACGCGCTCTGGGACGCGAGCCGTACGGACACCGGCGACGCCGACCCGTTCTACCTGCGCTTCGTCGCCCAGGGTGCCGAAACGGGGCGTGTGGACCTCGCGCGGGCAGAGACCATCCCGGCCTCCCTCGATGACGCCTTCGAGGAGGAATGGACGTCTTTGCCGACTTCGCGCGACTTCGCGCTGCATCGGGTGCTCGTGTGGCTCGCGGTGTTGCGCGAACACGGCACCGACCCGCTGCTCGCGGAGCTGCTCGCGAAGGAAACGGCGCAAGAGTTCACGCCCGACGACGTGGCCGTGCTGCGCGTGCAGGCAGGTAAGCTTCTCGTGTACGACGGCGATCGGTACACGCTTTTCCACGACCGCTTCCGTCGGTTTCTCGTCGGGGAGCAGAAGGACCCGCTGGATATCGAGGCTGCGGGAGGATGACCTACGGCGAGGCCGCGGGGGGGGGGGCGTCGAAGAGGGCGCGATGCGCGCGCGAGAACCGGTCGCGGAGGGGCTCCCGCCGAGGGACGAACGTCCCCGGGGAGTGGGCGGAGCGCGAGGCCGAGTTTGACGACAACGGAATGAAACACTGAAGCACGCGCAATGCGAGCGGTGGGGCCATGGCGAAGGTACGAAATGACACGATCACACGGCGGCACACCTGGGTCGGTGAGCGGGCCTCGCAGTGGAGTGAGGGCGGGGAGGCGTCGGTGGTCGGATACGTGTTCCGGCACGGAGTTGCGCACATGCTCGCGGCTGGGCGGCGCACCAAAGCCACTGCGCTCCTCCGGGACTTCAGCTACCTCGTCGCGCGCCTCGACTACGCCGGCGGCGGCGCCGTCTGGGATCTCGTCACCGACGTGGCAGCGACCGGTACGGGCACAGACGCCGCGCTGAACTCCATCGAGCGATACCTGCGTACTTACGGCAACCTCATCGCCCGCACCGTTGGGACCTCGACCTCCGGTGACGTGCTGGTGCGATTGCCGCTCGTCGCCGTCGCGGACGCCTTCCTTTCCCCTGCAGCAACTGCGTGGATCGCGGCCAATCCGGAGCGAGTGCCGTCGTTCGCTTGCCTCGCGGAGACACCGCCGGGGGATCGCTTCGAGTTCGCTGCAACGCTCGAGA
>CAIOSS010001343.1 GCA_903860995.1 uncultured delta proteobacterium
CCCCACCCCCCCCCACGCAGCCCACGCCCAACACGAGGCCACCTGCCAGGAGCCGATTCCTGATTCCACCCATGAACTCCCCCAATGCATTGACCATATCCCGCCGACTTACGACGCTGATAGATCGCGTGTACGATGCACACACTCTTGGGTCCGACACAAGCCCGGAATGGCACTGATGCACTCTGCGGCATGCGCTCTCATGTCCGCAGGTGAGGTCGTCTGGCCCTGGTCCGTCACCCCTCTATTCGAACAACCACCGTCCTTCATCCGACAAGCCCAGCTCGCTCAACCGTCGCGTCACCTCGTCGTCCCACCGCTGCGTACCGCCCGCGAGCAGCCGCCCGTAGCAGGCCCGCGAGGGCCACGGCCGGTCATCATGGGCCAGGCCGTAGAGCGCGTTGATCGACGCCGTCGGCATCGCGGGCACCCGCGCCACCATCCGCTCCGTCTCCGCCACGAGCGCCGTCTGCTTCTTCGGGTCGATGCCCACCGGCCAGAACTTCAGCGCCGTCACCAGCAGCCACGGCACCGGCACGCCCTCCGCCCGCGCCGCCGCGTAGCGGTCGTGCCCGTCCAGCAGCGCGAACATCGTCAGCGCGAACATCGTCGTAGACCAGCACCGGCGGCAGCGTCCCCTCGCGCGCCCGCTTGCGCCACATCTTCACCCCGCCGCTGCCTTCCCCACCAGCGGGCGGTCGTGCCCGCGGTGAGGCGCACCCGGCGGGGGTACACCACGTCGACGCACCACGTCGGTCGACGGCTCACGTCCTCCGCAGTGAGCGTCGCGGTGATGCCCTCCCAGGTGCCCTCGTCGATGTCCCGCCAGAACACCGCTACCGCCCGCCGTCGGCGGTCGCGGCCTCGGCCTCGGCCTCGGCGTCGAGGGCCGCGCTCGCCGCAAAGAGGTCGCCCGTCTCGTAGAAGTCCACCGTGACGAAGTTGGGAACACGCCCCCGCGACTGCCGACATCGCCGCGCCCGGTCGACCAGGAAGGGGTCGTGGTTGACCATCTCGGCCAGCCGGGGAAGGGCCGTCGGCGCCGTCAGGAAGTGGTTGAGGATGAAGAGGGAGTTGCCACTCCGGCCGCGGTTGGTGCGGCAATCGAGGTCCGCCGGGGTGGCCGCGCTGAAGGGCGTCTCCTGGGCGAAGTCCCACACCGGGTGGTCCCACGGGCGCGTGGCGTCGGCGTGGTCGTCGAGGATCACCACCCGCCGCCCCGCCGTCACCATCGCCCCGAGCGTCGGCCAGGCCATCCCCGCCTGCTGCGTGTGCAGGTCGTCGAGCATCCCTGCCTCGCGCAGCGCGCCCTCCAGCTCCGCCCCCTCGATGTAGCTCTCCAGGATCAGCACCACGACCTCCTCGGGGTGCCCGTCGAGGAAGGTCCCGATGTCGCACAGGCCCTCCGCCAGCCGCCGGCTGCCGAGGGTGCACGCGCCGTGGCAGAGGTACGCGTCGCCCTCGTAGCGGTGCAGGTCGATCATCAGCCCCCGCACCCCGTCGGCGAGCTGCCGCGACATCGAGCGCTCCTGGTTGGGCAGGATGAAGCGCTCCGCCCGGGTGGACATCGCGTTGTGCGTGGTCGGAAACACCACCTGGTCGAGCCGTCGGCCGCAGCGCGAGGCCGCCCCGTTGCAGCGCGAGGGCGTCGCCACGGGCGCCGGTCGCCGCCGCTCGCAGCGCCACGGGGGCTTCACCGCGACGTCTACGCTCACCGCCACGTCGTCGACCACCGCGTCCACAACCACCGCGGCTTCGGGGCGGTCGTCGGGCGTCGCGTCGGGCGGGCCCGCGTCGGCCGTCACGGCGGGCGGGCCCGCGTCGGCCGTCACGGCGGGCGACGTGCCGCAGCCCACCAGCACCCCGAGCACAGCCAATCCGACGATCGCGCCACGCATCGGCCGTCATCGTGTCACAGCCCCCGGGTGTCAGTCTTGCCGGTCGCGCGTCGAAGCGGGCGCAGACCTCACCCCCGCTGCCGCGATGCCCCTCCCCATGAATGGCTACGCATTAGCCAGAAGGGTCGCGAGATGTAGGCACCGCGATCATGGCTCGGTACGCGCTCAGGACCTCCGCGGCCACTTCGACCTTCTGCATCCCTCGGACGAAGACCTTGATGCCCGGGTTGTGCCGG